>NZ_JBBECH010000082.1:0-49554 GCF_040881935.1 Saccharospirillum sp.
GTGGAGCGGTAGTTCAGTTGGTTAGAATACCGGCCTGTCACGCCGGGGGTCGCGAGTTCGAGTCTCGTCCGTTCCGCCATTACTTGTTTCGAGAAGTGTATTTTTAAAATGCCGGGAGGCTTTGTATCCAGTTTTATTTGGGTGTGTAGCTTTTATGCCCGAAGGGTGCAGCTGGGTCACGAAGTGACTTGGACTAACCTGATTGAGTGGTGGGCCGGGAGGCATTGTATCCGGTTTTATCTGGGTGTGTAGCTCAGCTGGGAGAGCATCGCCCTTACAAGGCGAGGGTCAGCGGTTCGATCCCGTTCACACCCACCAATACCGTGGAGCGGTAGTTCAGTTGGTTAGAATACCGGCCTGTCACGCCGGGGGTCGCGGGTTCGAGTCCCGTCCGTTCCGCCATTTCCTTACCAGGAAAGCATTGTTTTTATAGCCGGGAGGCTTTGTATCCATGTTTATCTGGGTGTGTAGCTTTTAGGCCCGAAGGGTGCAGCTGGGGCACGAAGTGCCATAGGCTCACCAACTAATGTTGTGGCCGGGAGGCATTGTATCCGGTTTTATCTGGGTGTGTAGCTCAGCTGGGAGAGCATCGCCCTTACAAGGCGAGGGTCAGCGGTTCGATCCCGTTCACACCCACCAATACCGTGGAGCGGTAGTTCAGTTGGTTAGAATACCGGCCTGTCACGCCGGGGGTCGCGAGTTCGAGTCTCGTCCGTTCCGCCATTAAATTCCAAAGGTAAGACTCTGGTCTCTAGCTGGAGCACTGCCCGGTCGCGTCTCGTCTGTTCCTCTATTTATTTCCCCCATTTTAAGCTAAGACTCTGGTTGCGAGCTGCAATGCCAGCCCTGTCACATCACGTCCATTCCGCCTATCTTCGTTAATAATTCTAGTGTCTTTTTGCGCTTTCAGTTCGGCACTGCCTCTGCTGGATCAATCCTGCTTGACTCATCGTAATGGCTATGGTGCTATAACTCGATTAAAACGATCGTTTGAAACGGATGATAGGTTTCGCCATGACTCAGACATACCCCGCGCTGTTCACGCCTTTGGATGTAGGCCCGTTTACGCTCAAAAATCGGTTCCTGATGGGATCGATGCACACCGGTTTGGAAGAGGCGAAGCAGGGCTTTGAACGCATGGCGGCGTTTTATGCCGAGCGCGCCCGTGGTGGTGTGGCACTGATTGTAACCGGTGGCATCGCGCCCAACGATGAAGGGGTAACCTACCCGGGCGCGGCCAAGCTGACCAGTGAAGATGAAGTAGCATCGCACCGACAGATTACCCGTGCCGTGCAGGAGGAGGGCGGCCGCATTTGTCTGCAAATTCTGCACACCGGTCGTTATGCCTATGTTCCGACTAACGTATCTGCCTCACCTTTGCAGGCCCCAATCAATCCGTTCAAACCGCGTGAGCTGACACCTGAAGACATTGAACAAACCATTGCTGACTTCGCCCGTTGTGCCCGCCTGGCGCAGCAGGCTGGCTACGATGGAGTCGAGGTCATGGGGTCTGAGGGTTACCTGATCAATCAGTTTACTGCGCCGCGCACCAATCATCGTGACGATGAGTGGGGTGGCGATATAGAGCACCGAATCACCCTGGCTGAACGCATCGTCCAGACTGTGCGGGACGAATGCGGTGACGATTTCCTGATAATTTACCGGCTGTCGATGATCGATCTGGTTGAAGACGGCAACACCTGGGATGAGATTGTTCTCCAGGCCAAACGACTGCAAGCGGTGGGTGTTAACCTGCTCAACACCGGCATCGGCTGGCATGAAGCCCGGGTGCCCACCATTGTAACCTCTGTACCACGGGCCGCCTTCGCACGGGTGACGCAGCGCATTCGCGAAGAAGTTAGCATTCCCGTAGTAGCCTGCAACCGAATTAATACGCCTGACGTTGCCGAGACCATCGTTGCCTCTGGCCAGGCCGATATGGTCTCCATGGCTCGTCCGTTTCTGGCAGACTCGGAGTTTGTTAACAAGGCAGAGCAGGGTGATGCCGAGGCGATCAACACCTGTATTGCCTGTAACCAGGCCTGTCTTGATCATATTTTTGAGATGAAACTGACCTCCTGCCTGGTAAATCCACGAGCCTGTCGTGAGACCGAGTTGAATTACCGGCCGGTCACCCAGGTTCGTCGGGTTGCCGTTGTCGGCGCGGGCCCGGGTGGTCTGGCGACGGCGACGGTCGCTGCACAAAGGGGCCATCAAGTCACCCTGTTTGATGAACATGACGACATCGGCGGGCAGTTTAACCTTGCGAAACGGATTCCCGGAAAAGAAGAGTTCTATGAAACCTTGCGCTATTTCCGGGTCCAGCTGGAGCGCAATCAGGTGGTACTTAAACTGGGTAAGCGGGTCACCGAGGCCGACCTGACTGATTTCGACGACGTCGTGATCGCCACCGGGATCGTACCGCGTACGCCGGACATTGCCGGTATCGATCACCCCATGGTGGTGTCCTATACCGATCTGGTCAGCGGGGCAGTAGCTCCAGGGAAGCGTGTTGCTGTGGTGGGCGCCGGTGGTATTGGTTTTGACGTCAGTGAGGTTTTGATACACGGCAGTCAGTCACCGAGCTTGAATATTGATGCGTTTGCTCGCGAATGGGGTGTTGATCTCACCGTGTCAGGTCGCGGCGGCCTGGTGGCTGCACAACCGGAGCCCAGCCCAAGAGAAGTCTGGTTGCTGCAGCGCAAAGCCAGCAAGATGGGCAAGAACCTGGGCAAGACAACAGGCTGGGTTCATCGGGCAACGCTGAAGGCAAAAGGGGTTCATTTTGTTACCGGTGTTGATTATCAGCGCATCGATGACGAAGGAATGCATCTTTTGGTTGATGGCGAATATCAGTGTTTGCCGGTGGATCAGGTGGTTATTTGTGCCGGTCAGGAGTCGCGTCTGGATCTGTTCGACGCACTCACACAGCGCGGCATCGAGGCTCATCGGGTCGGGGGCGCAATGCAGGCCGGTGAGCTCGACGCCAAGCGGGCTATCCGGCAAGGGTCGGAGCTGGCGGCTTCGCTTTAATATAATCCATATGGGCGTGAACCTTCTTCCAGTGTTTCACGTCTATCCCGGCTAACATACGCCTCCGAGAACCCCGTCGAATCGACATTTCTTCCACAACACCGGTCACACTCTAACGATTTGCCTTCTCCTGAGCCATCCATTTGACGATCAGGTCACACTTATAGTGACGGTCAGGGCGTAGACTTGTGCGCCTGGGGTCACTCTTTGAAATCAAGTATGCTTGGCAGGGTGCTACTCTGAGTCTCAGTGCAGGCCCGCCCGGGAGGCGGGGTCTTTTGATGGCGGCCGAACTAACATTCGAGCTGCGTTTGGATGGTGTGGGGTTGGATATTGGATAGAGGTAAGGTATGGCATATCGCAACAGCAAAGAACTGATCGAAGCGGTCTTTTTCTTTGGGCGCAAAGGCATCACCAAAGAAATGCGTTACACCGAGTTCGAGGCCGTGCTGGATGGTGTCGTCGGTATGACCGGTTTGTCGTCGCGCGAGGTTCAGGCTGCCTATCTTAAAATCACCCCAAATCTCGAAGTGCACAGCGTTGTTTTGTTTTTAATTGAATTCGATGATCGTGGTTTTGCCGACCAGGACTGGAATATTCCTCTGCGTCATCTGGCCGATACCGCAGGGTCAGGGCCAAACCTCGGCCAGGGTCCGATTCGTTTGGCTTGCAGAAGCCAGTGCTCGGTTTCCTGGCATCAGCGCGAGCTCTGGGAACCGAAGATTCGCGATGGCCTGAACCATTTTCAGCTGATTCACGAGTCGGTAAAGCGCAATAAACTCGGGATCATTACCGAAGAACAGCAGGCGCCGCCCACTGCCAGGGTGCCGGTTGACCCACCTACCATTAGCGAACAGGTGGACGATGTCGGCGACTTTGACAATCTGCCGATCATTTCCAATCAGGTGGAATCCCGGGCATTAACCGGTTACAGCGAAGCCGATCTGAAAGCGGAACTGGCCAAACAGGCCCGCGACTACCAGGAAAAGCTGGCTTTGCTGACGCGGCGCCAAAAACAGAGAATCCATGGTCTGGAAGAACAGCACAAGGAAGAGGTTGAACAGGTCAAGCGGGCCATGCGCAATGAAGCACAGACCTACCGCAATCGCATTCAGGAGCTGGAGCAGCAGACTAATCAGTCCAGCGTACTGGGCGATAAACTCCAGAGCAGTTTCCGTAAACTGGAACGGGATAATCTGGTGCTACAGGAGCAGTTCGACACCTTGAGAGAACGGCATGATGAGCTGAAAGTCGAACACCTGGCTGCGTTGCATTCACAGCAGTCTTCGACTGCAAATGAGCAAGGCAAGGTCGTCGCGCTGAAAGAATCACTGACTGAACAGAATTTCGAGATTGATGAACAGAAAGAGGCGCTGCGCAAGGCTGAAGCCAGAATTCAGGCGCTGACCGAACAGGTCAGTGAGTTCGAGCAAAGCGAAGACATCAACGACGATCTGCTCGACCGTCTGGATGGTCTGGATCTGGTCTTTGTAGCCTACCACCCAGGGGCGGGCCACATCAGCATGCCGTCCCGGCAACTGGCTGATTACCTGGAACGGCCTATGGAGTTTGCCGCTCAGAAGTGCGGTGTGACACTGGAGCAGTACAAGGCCTGGCTGATTCATTATGACAACCCGGAATGTAACGAATGCGGTGTGCCTGTGAAGCGGGTTGATCAACCCAGTGACTTCGGACCGGGCACCCATAACTTCTGTTCCCGCCATCGGGTGGTGTCCGGTAACGTGACGGCGTTGCGTAAATCCAGTTGAGCCAACTTTCCGACTCTGAAAACAGTACCTTGCTCGACGATAAACGTCTGCCAAAGGCCCCGGGCAATTGCAGGTCGACCGAATCCCCTGGTCGACTTCGCCGCAGGTGTTCAACATTCGTGGCGACCGTTTGCACACCGGTGGCCTACAGGGACGGCGCAGCTTGACAGTGCTGTGATACACTGCGCGTTTTTGGACAGCAGGTAACGGGCTCGATGGCTAAAATCAACTGGTTTCCGGGGCATATGAACAAGGCCCGGCGACAAATCAAAGAAATCATGCCCGCCATCGATGTGGTCATCGAAGTGTTGGACGCTCGCTTGCCAAAATCGAGCATGAACCCGGTGATCGCCAAGGCACGCGGTGATAAACCCGTGGTACGCCTGCTCAGCAAGGACGACCTGGCCGACCCGGACGTGACCGAGGCCTGGCGCCGCTACTACAGTGATGACGTCAACATGACCGTCCTGCCCATTGTAATGACCGATCGTCGTCAGCTCGCCCGAATTCCCGACCTGTGCCGCAAGCTGGCGCCTTACCGTGGCGGTATTGGCAAACCGGTGCGCGCGGTGGTGGTCGGCATTCCCAATGTCGGTAAATCGACCCTGATCAACGGCCTGGTAGGGCGTCGCATCGCCAAAGTCGGTGATGAACCAGCGGTAACCCGCCGTCAGCAGCGCATTCAGATCGCCGATGATTTCACCCTGATGGATACCCCGGGGATCATGTGGCCGTCACCGGACTCCGAGGTCGGCGGCTATCGTCTGGCAGCCTCCGGGGCGATTCGTGACACTGCGGTTGAATATGAAGACATCGCCCTGTTCGCGGTCGATTACCTGATGCAACGCTATCCCGAACGGCTGATCGAACGATACAAGTTAGAGAGCATCCCTGATGGTGCCATGGATTGCATGGAAGCCATCGCCCGCAAACGAGCCTGCATCAAAGGCCGCGAAGTCGACTGGCATAAAGTCAGCGAGATTATTCTGAAAGAAATGCGCAGTGGTGTGCTCGGACGCATCAGCCTGGAAGAGCCCGACCGGGAAGTGCCTTACCGTGAGCTGGATGTGGACCCGCACGCGATTTGAACCCTTTGGTTCATTCAGGTTTTGGTGTTCAGTTTCATTGTATTGCCTGGAGTGCGTGACAGGTACCGGGTTTGCCGCTCCGGGGTCGGCGTAAACCCGTCCATGGGGCCTAGACCGCATAATATGAATCCCATCCATGGGATTCACCCTTCGGGCTCGCTGCGCTCATGCTAAAACGCTCCTGGCGTTTTAGTCCCTGCTGCGGACTTCCCCGGATCGGCATACCCGACACCTGTCACTCAGTTTGGTAACGAACACCAAAACCTGAATGAACCAGTCAGTCTCTTGCGCCTAGGCCCATCATCGCCCGGATATGCTGCTCCGCTGAAGCAGCCAGGGCTTTGAGGTGATAGCCACCTTCCAACATTGATACGACACGGCCCGAGCAGAGCTGTTCGGCCTGGTCCATGATCACCCGGGTAATCCAGTAGTAATCTTCAGTCTGCCAGTTCAGCTGACCCATGGGGTCAAGCGTATGGGCATCGAACCCGGCTGAAATAAAGATCATCTCGGGTTTGTGAGCCAGGAGTGCGGGCTTCCAGCGTGACTCCCAGTCTTCTTTTACATCATCGATGGTGGCGAAGGCGACCTGAGGCGTCAGAATTATGTGTGGGTGTTCACTTTCCCAGTGGGTATTGGGGTAGAAGGGGTGTTGAAAGCTGCTGCACACCAGCACATCGGGTTCGTCGGCAAAGGCTTCGATGGTACCGTTGCACTGATGCACATCGAAATCGATAATGGCTACGCGCTTCAGACCGTGGTGCTGGCGCGCATGTTGCGCTGCGACAGCAATGTTATTGAAAAAGCAGAACCCCATGGTGGCGGCGGGTTCTGCATGGTGACCGGGTGGGCGCACGGCACAGAAGGCTCTCTGGTATCGCCCGGCCATGATGTCATCGACGGCCTGAATACCGGCACCGGCTGCGCGGTAGCTGGCTTCCCAGGTATAGGGGCCCATCAGTGTATCCGGGTCGGCCTGAATCAGACCGTGTGACGGGCTGATCCGGTCCAGTTGTTCGACGTAGATCGGGTGATGTACCCGCAGCACGGCCTCTTTGCTCGCCAGAGGGGCTTCCCGTTGGATTAACTGTTGGTTTAATCCACTCGCTTCCAGTTGATTGAGGATGGCGTCCAGGCGCTGGGGTGACTCGGGGTGGTCGTTTCCCATATCGTGCAGGTGGTAAACCGCGTGATGGAGTAAGGCTGTTGGAATCATCAGGCATCACCGTTGAAAGGCAAGGCAGTATACGACTACATTAGGCGAGGGGCCACCGTGTACCCCGCCCAAACCCCTTCTACTTTGGTGGTAGCATGCCTGACCTGAGCAATTTCTTTCAACCCAAAAGCATCGCCGTCATCGGGGCCTCGGAGCGGGAGGGCAGCATGGGCGCGGTGGTCATGCAGAATCTTCGCGAGAGTCAGTACCCACACCCGCTGTATGCGGTGAATACCAAGGGGTATGCCTCCGTTTTTGGTTATCCGGCGTTTCGTTATGTGCGCGAAATTCGCGACCCGGTCGATCTGGCGGTTATTTGCCTGCCTCCCGAATCGCTGATGAGAGTGTTGCGCCAGTTGGGCCGGGTTGGTATTCGGGCGGCTATCATTTTGACGGGTGGCTTGTCTCGTCGGCAGGCACTGGGAACGGCTCGTAACGACCGGATTCTGAGTTTGGCCCGCGAATTGAACATTCGCATTCTGGGCCCAAATTGTCTGGGCATTCTGGTGCCCGATGAACACCTCAATGCCAGCTTTGCCCACCTGAATGCGCTGCCGGGTCAGTCGGCTTATGTTGGGCATTCGTCGTCGCTGGGCTCAGCCTTGCTAGATTGGGCCGGAGCCCGGGGTATTGGCTTCTCCCATTTTTTGACGGTGGGGTCGAGTGCCGATCTGCGCATTTCCGACATCGTCGATCATTTGTCGACCGATCGTCGGGTCCGATCCATCCTGATTCATCTGGAACACATTCGCGATGCCAACCGGCTGTTGATTGCCCTGCGCGCCGCTGCCCGCTCCAAGAAGGTACTGGCGATCCGCACTCAGGCCCGGCGGAGCGTGCCTCCGGGTCTTGTAGACCGACGGCCGGTGGATGATGAGTATTTCAACCGCGCCGGTGTGCTGCAGGTAGATAGCGCCGATGGTTTGTTCAGCGGCCTGGAAGTGTTGTCCCGGGCGCGACCGCTGCACCGGGCGAACCTGGCCATTGTCAGTAATGGCCTGGGCACGGCAATGCTGGCCAGTCAGCAATTGCAGGCGCTGGGTGGCGAATTGGCCCACATTGAGGACCATAAAACCCGATTACCGACCCTTTGGTATGCTGAGGAGACCGGGTATAACCCGGCCATACTGCCACCGGAAGCGACCGGGCAGGCTTATCTGGATGTATTGAAAGTGCTTGAGCGGGATCCGGCGATCGGCGGCATTCTGGTCATTCACAGCCCGAATCGGCGCTCGGACAGTACGGAGGTGGCCCGGCACCTGCAGCCCTACATCAAACGCAGTCGGCGCATGTTTCTGACCTGTTTTATGGGCGGCGTCAGCATCGTCGAGGCGCGCAAGCAATTCGACAAATCCGGATTGCTGAATTTTGATTCACCGAACGATGCAGTAGAGGCCTTTTTTACCGTAGCCCGTCATGAACTGGCGCAGGAGCGACTGCGTGAAACGCCAAGCTCTACATCACTGGGGTTCACCCCGGATCGTCAACAGGGTCAGGATCTGTTCCGGCAGATTGATGACCAGAACCGGCGCTACTTTACCTGGGCTGAAGCGCGGGCGCTGATGCGGCTCTACGGTTTTACTCTGGTGGACAGCACCTTTGGTGTCGACTTCGACCAGGTGGTGCAACGCCTGACACCACGCTACTTTCCAGCCTCGCTGCGTTTGGTGCACGAAGCTTATTGCTACCCCTTCGCCTATAACGAAGCGCCTGCCGAACGCTGGCGCGGTGTACGTATTGAATTGGCCGATGAGGCGGCGTTACGTGAAGCGAGGCAGTTGCTGGCTGCCGAGAAAGCCGAGCAGTTTCCGAACAGCCGCACTCTGGGTTGGGGTGTACAGCCGATGCGGCGCAAAATAGATCATCTTCAATTCAGCCTGGGCATGACCCGCGATGATGATTACGGCCCGCTGATCGTATTCGGTGAGGGCGGTTCCCGGGCCGATATGCTGGCCGACCGGCAGGTGGCCTTACCCCCACTGAACAGTTCGCTGGCCCGGCAGATGATTATGCGCTCACACGGCTATCAGGTACTGGCCGAACGCAGTGAAGACCTGGAACAGGATGTGACCCAGTTAGTGCGGGCCCTCAAAGCGATGTCGCAGATGGTCATCGACTGGCCGCAACTGGCCGGGCTGGAAGCCAATGTTCTGTTGCAACCCGGTGAGGGTCTGCTGGTTATTGGCGTTGCCGCGTGCATCGGCGAGCCACAGCGCCCCGCGTTGAATCCCTACCCGAGTGAGCTGATTGAGACCGTTACCCTGGGCAACGATCAGTCTGTTACTCTGAGACCTATTCGCGGTGAGGATGAGCCCCAATTAAAAACCTTTTATGGCCGCTTTGATGCCGAATCGCTGCGCTTGCGTTTTTTTGGCAGCCGTTTGCACTTTGAGCATCGTGAACTGGCAACGCTGTGCCAGATCGATTACCGGCGTGAGATGGTGTTTGTGGCGTTATCGAAGCGAACCATAGTGGGTGAAATGCGGTTGTGGACCGACGTAAACACCAATGAAATGGAGTTTGCCATCATGGTCGAGTCTGCGTTTCAGGGAACAGGCCTGGGGAGTCGGCTAATGCAAAAAACGCTGGATTATGCCGCCGTACAGAAGGTGGCCAGGGTCGTTGCGGATGTTCTGCCCGAGAATACCCCCATGTTGATGCTCGGGCGCCGGTTCGGCTTTAAGGCTCACCATGAGCAGGACGGTACGGTCCGGTTGATATTAACTTTGAATACACCTGTTGCTCAGAGCTGATGCTTTGAGCTGTTCGGGTTAACGTAACAACAGAGGCAAATAAGTGCTATACGAACTGGGTCAGCACAGCATAGAACTGCCCGGCATAGCGCCGGCTCCGGCGCCTACCGATCGCCTGATGCTGTGGCTGGGTGATGAACTGGTGTTGAACGGCGACAGCCATATTCATCAGCGTCGGGAATGTCAGCTCGACTGGCATCAGGAAGAGTTTGTTGGCCTGCTTGACGGTCACGGCTACTACACAGCCCGATTACGGTCACACAGCCGTGTGAGTACACAAGCACTGCGTGACGTGGCGACCGTCAGTGAAACCGCCTTTATGCTGGCCGCCCGTGCCCGGGGGCTGCTCGACTGGCGACGCCAGCACCGGTTTTGTGGTCAATGTGGCCAGCCCACTCAGGCATTGGCCGGAGAGCCAGCCATGGTGTGTGAGCCCTGTCGATTGAGATTTTACCCGCGGGTGAGCCCCTGCATCATTGTGCTGATTACCCGGGGGTCAGACGTCTTGCTGGCACAGGGCGTGCGTAATCGATCTCGTGGCTGGTACAGCACACTGGCTGGCTTCATAGAAACCGGAGAGTCGGCTGAACAGGCGGTGCACCGCGAGGTACGGGAAGAGGTCGGTGTTGAGGTGACCAATCTGCGCTATCAGGGTAGCCAGACCTGGCCATTTCCGCATCAGTTGATGTTGGGTTACTGGGCGGATTACGCCGGTGGTGACATTCGGCTCCAGGAAAATGAAATTGCCGATGCTGGCTGGTTTTCACTGGAGGCATTGCCAACAGTACCCCCCGGTTTTTCAATCGCCGGGTGGCTGATTAATCGCTACCGCCAGGCCAGGCAGGCCGGTACGGTGTAGCCCTGCGACTGAGGTTGGGCGTAGTCCTAGTGCACTAGGTTTTGATGGCGCCGGTTCGCACCGCAAAGATGGAGTGAAAGGCATCACCCTGATGAAACAGAAAGTCACCTTTTTGCACCGGGCGCCCGGGCGCTGGTTTCAGCGTTCGACGTCGGGAACCCAGGTATTAACGGAGGTTTGTGCCATTGGGCTGAACTCGCCGCTGTCACTGACCGGTGCCAGTGGGATGCCGGTCGCCTGGAGTGAGACAAAATCGTGCAGCGAACGGTCGGCCAATTGCGAAGGTGCCACGTTCTGAATGGCCCGAAATATATTCTCCACGCGCCCCGGAAACTGCTTCTCCCAGCCCCGCAGCATCGCCTTGATGGCCTGGCGCTGCAGATTCTCCTGGGAACCGCAAAGATTGCAGGGGATGATTGGGAAATGCTTGAACGCCGCATAGCGTTCGATATCCGACTCCCGGCAATACGCCAGCGGACGAATCAGCACGTTGGTGGCACTGTCGCTTAGCAATTTGGGTGGCATCGCTTTAAGTTTGCCGCCGTGGAACATGTTCAGAAACAGGGTTTCCATGATGTCGTCACGGTGGTGGCCCATGGCGACCTTGGTGGCCCCGATCTGGTCGGCAAAGGCGTAGATGGTGCCGCGACGCAGACGCGAGCAGATACCGCAGGTTGTCTTACCTTCGGGTACCATCTCCTGCACGATGCTGTAGGTATCGCGCTCTAGAATGTGGAACGGTACGCCCTGCTGTTTCAGGTAGTTGGGCAGAATGTCCTCGGGGAAGCCCGGTTGCTTCTGGTCCAGGTTGACCGCGACCAGCTCGAAATGTACTGGAGCGCTGCGCTGCAGGCTGATCAGGATCTCAAGCATGGTGTAGGAGTCTTTTCCGCCCGAGAGGCACACCATGACCTTGTCACCTTCTTCAATCATATTGAAGTCGGCGATGGCGCGGCCGGTTTCCCGGCGCAGCCGTTTCTGCACCTTGTTGAACTCAGTTTTGGCCTTCTTCTCGGCGGTCACGGCCGGTGAGTCCGGAGCCTGATCCGTGTCGATGTCGGCGGCTGATGTCGAGTGTGTAGACGTGAGGGTCATGCCTGAATCCATACCTGTGTAGCTGTGGCGACAATGTGGGCGCGTGTTCTACCACCTACGCCTGCCTGGAACAAGCTTTGCGGTGAAAAAGGATCAAAAAACAGCCACTGTGATCATTTGCCCTCGTAGGCCAGTAGCGTAAAGGTGGGAATACCAGCTTCACCCAACACCTCGATACCGCCCATATCGGGCAGGTCTACCACGGCGGCCGCTTCGACCACGCCGGCGCCCTGGCTCTGAATCAGCGTTGAGGCGGCGAGTACCGAACCGCCGGTTGCAATCAGGTCGTCAAAAATCAGCACCCGGTCACCATCACCACAGCTGCTTTTTTGCATTTCCAGGCTACGTTCACCGTGAGGCAGGGAAAAGTACTCCCGGGCCACTGGCCCAGGCAGTTTACCGCCCTTGCGAATCAGAATAATGGGCAGGTTCAGCTGGTAGGCTATGATGCTGCCGAGGATAAACCCCCGGGCTTCCAGTGCGGCGACGTGGGTGATGCCTGCCTCAAGGTACCGCTCGACAAAGGCGTGGGCGCACAGATGCAGCGCACGGTTGTCATTGAACAGTGGGGTCAGGTCGCGAAAGGTGATACCGGCTTCGGGCCAGTCCGGGTAGCTCTTGATTCGGTTTTTCAGGGTAATCTGGTCAAAACGCATCGTCGATTCTCCGGGTCGGTTTGCAAACAGGCCGTCTGGCAACTCGTCAACAATGAGTTTAGCAGACTCCGCGCCGGGCCCTGACCAGCTCTGGCAAGGTGCGATGCAGCAAGGCATCAATGTCCGGGTGTCGGCTGTGGTCTGACAGGGCGCGCGGATAGCCTGGTGCCTGGCGATCGTCGCGCAGATGTTGCCAGGGTGTTGTGGAGGCAATGAACCGTTCTGCAAAGTCCGGGCTGATCGCCAGACATCCGTTCAGAATGACATCGAGATAAGTTTGCAGGATGGGGCGCTCGGGTATCGGATCATCCGCCTGGGTGCCTACATAGGCCCACAATGGCCGATGTGCCGGCAGGGGGGTATCGCCAAGATTCTCGACCTGGCTCCAATCGATGCGAATACGGTCGTAGCCCCGTTCACGCTGATCAAAACGAACCAGGTTGTCGTCATCAACGGCAAAAACGACCCCATTGCAACGGGCCTGGTCATCCTGGTGTGCGCCCAGTGCGGTGGCGCCGTAATCAGGCACCGGAACCGACCAGCGTCGTGCAATACCGCTGACGTCGACGGCATAGGCCTGGCTACTGACGCCGGTCCGGCTGCGGTTGTCGGCACAGATTAGACTGCCGTAGCCAAAGATGTACTGCATGGTGGTCCTCCCAGTAGCTCAGTTAGTGGCTCATAGAGATGGCCTGAAATGCAAGCCAGGCGGCAAAGGCCAGCAGGCTGCCGCCGAGCAGCCGACGTACCCAGGGCTTATTCAGGCCGCGTTGAAACGGTCTAGCCGCAGCACCCGTCAGCATCATGGCAGGCAGGGTGCCGAGTCCAAAGCAAAGCATCAGCCCGGCGCTGACCCAGGGGTTAGCTGCCGTCGCCGCAAAGCCCAGTGCCGAATAGACCAACCCGCAGGGCAGAAACCCCCAGACCAGTCCCAGCGGATAGGCCTGGCGAACCCGGGTGACCGGTAACCAGCGCCGGGCCAGGGGTTGCAGGCGTCGCCACAATGGCAGCGCCAGCTGTTCCACGCGGGTAATCCAGGCCGCTATGTTCAGGTAGTAAAGCGCTATCAGCACCAGCAGCGCGGCGGCAATTAACCGCAATACCGGAACGGAACTGACCGGCAGCCAGGACAGGCCTGCCCCGATCACAAATCCAAGACCGGTGTAGGTGGTAACGCGACCCAGGTTGTAGGCTGCCAGTACCGCGGTGCCTTTGCTGTTGACCCCGAATGCCACGGTCAGACCACCGCACATGCCCAGGCAGTGGCCCGCTGAGATAATACCGATTAACAGAGCGGACAGAGCATCGACCATCATGTATCGGAAAATTCCTGGTGGTTGGTGGTGCTTGCTTTGCTAGCCATGGCTTTCTCTTTGTTCACGTCGGAACGACGAGCCTTGTCAGGCACCATGTCGCTGTCATCATCAAACAAAATGCGGCGTGCCGGGCTGTCCAGGTCGTCATATTGACCGCTGTTGACCGTCCACCAAAACAGGCCACCACCCACCAGCAGTAGCAGCAGGCTCACCGGAATCAACAGCAATAGAATATCCATGATTGTGCTCCGTTAGAGGGGGTTTACCGGTCCGTTCAGGACAGCCGACGCAGGCGCAGGGCATTGCCCACAACCAGCAATGAACTCAGCGACATGCCAATGGCCGCTTGCCAGGGTGCCACCCAACCCAGGGCGGCCAGCGGCAAGGCAAGGCCATTGTACAGCAAGGCCCAGATCAGGTTCTGCCAGATGACCCTTCGGGTTTTACGGGCCGCTTGAATGGCGAGGGCCAGGGTCGACAGGTTTTCGTTCAGCAGCAGAGCGTCGGCGGCCTGTTTGGCAAGATCGGTCCCGGAGGCCATGGCGACCGACACCGGCGCACCCGCCAGTACCGGAGCATCGTTAATGCCGTCGCCAATTACCGCCACCCGGGCCCCCTGGCTGGTTTGCTGGTTAACCCATGCCAGTTTTTGCGCCGCGCTGAGTCCATAGTGAAATCGGCCTTGTTGGCTCAGGTACTGGAGTCTGGGGTCCAGCGCGCCGTTGGGGTCACCGGTCAGGATATGGCAGCGGACGCCGAGCGTTTCAAGGGCGTGTAATGCGGGTAGGGCGCTGCTGCGCAGATCGTCGTTGAGGGAAAAAGCGGCCAGAGGCACGCCGTTCAAGCTAAGCCAGACGTCACCGGGCTGCTTGACCGGGGGCGCTGAGGGTGATTCGCAGGCGAAGGCCCAATGGCCAAGACGCCACAGGCCAGACTCATCATGCCCAGACAGGCCTTCCGCAGGGTGACGCTGGTGATCGTGCAGTTCATGCGCCGGGGTGCCGGGCTGCCGGGCCTGCCTGAAAGCCCGGGCAATGGGGTGCTCACTGGTGCGTTCGAGTTCAACTGCAACGGCGATCAGGTCGGCTTCGGCGAACCCAAGACGTTCGGCTTCTGCCTCCAGGTGGACGCCGGTCAACATAAACCGGCCTTCGGTCAGGGTACCGGTTTTATCAAACGCCAGATCGGTTACCGAGCCCAACCGGTCCAGGGTGTGACCGCGGGTGATGATCAGCCCGCGTTGGCGCAGGCTGTTGGTCGCCTGCGCCAAGACCGTCGGCGTGGCAAGGCTCAGTGCACAGGGGCAGGTCACGACCAGGACGCTGATGACCACCCAGAACGCCCGGTCCGGCTCAACCCAGAGCCAGACCAGACCGATGATGACGGTAATCAGCAAGGTGGAGCCAGCAAAATGGTGGGCTCCCCGGTCAGCCAGTTCAGCCAGGCGGGGTTTTTCACTGGCAGCCCTTTCCAGTAATTGCATCAGGCTCGACGCTGAGCTGTCCTGGCCGGTGCGTTCAACCTCGATTTCGACCGCCTGGCTTTGATTCAGGGTGCCAGCAAGAACGGCATTTCCCGGCGCTTTGGCGCGAGGCGCAAACTCACCGGTCAGCCGGGATTCGTCAAATTCACTGCGACCGGTCAGGACGGTGCCGTCGACCGGGCACAACTCACCAGCCTGAATCAGGATGCGTTCTCCGGCCTGAATGTCGCGCAACGCCAGACGCTGCCATTGCCCGTCTCGCCAAACCTGGCAGGTGGCAGGCAGGTGGCTGGCCAACGCATTGCCGCTGGCGTAAACCGAGGTGCGAGCGCGAAATTCCAGAAAACGACCCAGCACCAGGAAGAACGTAAACATATTGACCGATTCAAAATATACCTCACCACCGCCGCTCAGGGTGGCCCACAGGCTGGCGATGAACGCCGAACCGATGGCCAGGGCCACCGACACGTCCATCGACAGATGCCGCGCCTTTAGACTGCGCCAGGCTGATGTAAAAAACGGGCCAGCCGCAATAACCACCACAGGAATGGTCAGCACCAAACTGGCCCAGCGGACCAGCAGTTCTGTGTTCCCGGTCATACTGCCGCTGTAAATGGCTACGGCGTTCATCATCGCCTGCATCATGCCAATGCCGGCAATGCCCAGGCGCAAGACATACTGGCGCTGGGATTTCTGACGCAGGCGCTCTTCCTGATCCGGGCGGTAGGGGTGGGCGCGATAACCCAGCCCAAATAAGGCCAGGAAGATACCACTCAGCGGTTGTCGTGCGGGATCCCAGGTTACCTGACAGCGATGATTGGTCTGGTTAAAGCGAGCCTGGGACACACCAGGAAGCTGCGCCAGGTGCTTTTCGATCAACCAACTGCAGGCTGAACAGCTGACGCCTTCGATCATCAGGGTCGCGGTAAGCTGGCCATCGTCCGGTCGGCTGACAAAATCCCCCTGGACATCCGGCCGGTCGTACAGCAGAAGCCTCTCGCGTTCGGTATCCGAGACCGGTGGTGCGGCCGGGGTCTGATTCGGATCGTGAAAGCGGTAATAGGCTTCCAGGCCGTTGTCGATAATGGTCTGGGCGGCGGCCAGGCACCCCACACAACAAAAATGTTGTGACTGGCCGGCGACGGGTAGGCAGTAGCGGTCATCGTGCACCGGCAAACCACAGTGGAAGCAATCGGGGTTCATCGCACCCTGGGTTGCAAGGTCTGGATGGTGCTATCGGGTAGCGTGATGCCGCCATGCAGCCGCCAGTTGGGTTCACTGTCCAAAGGCTGCAATAACAGTGAGCGCTCGCCTTCGATGGCCTCGGGCAATTGACCGGTGAAGCGTCCATCCGGTGTCCGGCTCAGTTCGACTTCTACATCGCGTTGCGCGTGGGCATCGAAGACAAATAGCAATGACAGCGCCTGCGGGGCAGACTCGAGGTTGCCATTCAGGCGCAGGCTAACGCGGTCGCCGATCATCTGCATCTGGGCCTCCAGCTGCAGTTCCATGGCCAGATCGTCCGCTTCAGTACTGACCACATAGCTGCGACCGTCTTTATACACATTGTCGGTCACTGACCCGTCGCTGGTTACCACCGAGATGTAAATCATCCAGATGCCGGCGGGCACGACGAACAGCATCGGGCTGAACACCAGCCAGGGCCAGAATTGCCGGTACCAGGGGGTTATCGTGGTTTGGTTCACACATGTTCTCCAAAAATAGGCGGCGTTGGTACGCCGCTGCAAGGCTTGAAATCGGGGTCAGAAATTCGCCGGGCCAAAGAAGCGGCTTTCGGTTTCGGTGCTGACCTGGGCGTCATCCACGGCCGTGGCGGTAAAGAACACGTCGTTGTTGGGCACAGTCAGGTCTGCCGGGGGCAGTACCAGGCGCACGGTAAACGCCACTTCGCCACCTGCAATAACCTCGATTTGCTCTGGAGTGATTAATTCAACGCCGTTTAAACCCGCAACGCTCAGGGTATAGCTGCGATCAACCTGAGACATGTTCATCAGTTGAATGTTGTAGCTGTTTTCAACCAGACCCTGGGGTGTTATTCGGTGCAGGGCGCCGCGCCCGCGTTCGATTGACATTTCCAGCGGTACCCGTGTTGCGATCACCCAGGCAAACAACACCACCATGATGGTCAGAGCAACGGCGTAACCGATGAGCCGGGGCCGCAGAATCCGCGAGGGTTTGCCTTCCAGGGCATGCTCGGTGGTGTATCGAATTAGGCCGGGTGCATAGCCCATCTTGTCCATAACGCTGTCGCAGGCATCGATGCAGGCGGCGCAGCCAATGCATTCATACTGCAGGCCATCGCGAATATCGATGCCGGTTGGGCACACCTGGACGCACAAATCACAGTCAATGCAGTCGCCCAGATTCAGTTCCCGCGGGTCAATACCCCGGCGGCGGGATCCCCTGGGTTCGCCGCGTTTCTCGTCGTAGCTGACAGTCAGGGTGTCCTGGTCGAACATCACCGCCTGGAAGCGAGCGTAGGGGCACATGTAGATGCAGACCTGCTCGCGCAGCCAACCTGCGTTGCCGTAGGTCGCCAGAGTAAAAAAGGCAATCCAGAAGACAGCCCAGGCGCTGGTGCTAAAGGTGAATAAATCGGGAATCAGCTGCCGGATCGGCGTGAAATAGCCGACAAAGGTAATGGCCGTCGCCAATGCAACGAGCACCCAGAGCAGGTGCTTGGCAAATTTGCGACTGAACTTGAGCAGCGTCATGGGCTGTTCATCGAGTTTGATGCGGGCGTTGCGCTTACCCTCGGTTTTCTCCTCGATGAACATGAAGATCCAGGTCCAGACACTCTGCGGGCAGGTGTAACCACACCAGACGCGGCCAGCAAATACCGTAATAAAGAACAGCGCAAAGGCGCAGATAATCAGCGCCCAGGACAGCAGCATAAAATCCTGTGGCCAGAAAGTGATGCCGAAGACGTGAAACTGACGGCTGGGCAGGTCAAACCAGACGGCCTGGCGACCGTTCCAGTGTAGCCAGAGGGTGCCGAAGTAGGCGGCGAACAACAACGCACCGCCATAGACGCGCAGGGAGCGGTAAAACCCCTTGATGCGTCGCACATAGATTTTCTCACGTTCCTGGTAGAGATCGACCGTTTTGACGGTGTTGTCCGTGACGTCTTTGACTTCAATTTTTTGGGTCATGGTCCGAACTTACTAAAAGGCTTGGGGAACAGCGGCAATGTTTCCGAAACCCATTATAAGGGGAGCAGTAGCCTGCTCCCCTGGAAGACGGATTAATTGTTGCTCAGGTCATAAACGTACCCTGACAGAATGTGTACCCGTTCTTCACCCAGAATGTTTTTCCAGGCGGGCATGTTACCGGCCCGGCCATTGTTCAGGGTGTATTGTACGGAATCCCGCACCGTTTCACCGGGAATCCGGTACAACCAGATGTTATCCGTCAGATTGGGCGCGCCCAGTGCCTGGTTACCGGTGCCGTCTTCGGCGTGGCAGGCGACACAGGAGGCGTTATACAGCGCTTCACCCTGACGAGCGAGGGACGCGTTGACATTGCCCTGATCGGACAACTGCATCACGTACTCGGTAACGGCCCGAACACCCTGTGCACCGAGTGCGTCGCCCCAGGCTGGCATTTGTCCGCGCCGACCGTTGATCAGGGTGGCCTTGATGGTTTCGCCACTGCCACCGTACAACCAATCGTTATCGGTCAGGTTCGGGAATCCATAGCTGCCCTGGCCCGCCTGGCCATGGCACAAAGAGCAGTTATCTTCGAACAAGCGCTGGCCAATGCGCATGGCTTGAGCGTTGTCGGGCAGATCTTCGACCGGCATATTGGCCAGGCGCTCATAGATTTCACCGTAGCGGCGGTCGTGGGCAATCTGGCTGTCGGTCAGTTCTTTCTGCGAAGTCCAGTTCAGTACGCCGTCCCAGTTGCCTACCGGGTAGGCGATCAGGTAGAGCACCGCGAAGACGATGGTGATCCAGAACAGGTTCAGCCACCACTTGGGCAAGGGGTTGTTGAACTCCTCAATGCCATCGAAGCTGTGGCCGGTGGTGGATGCCCCTTCGCCGCCGGGATCTTTCATGCGCCGGGTCAGGGTAATCAGAATAACCAGCCCGCCGATGGAGATACCCGTCAGTAGAAAGATGTATGCATTCCAAAAGCTGCTCATTGTTTGTCGTCTCCTGTCCGGGCTTGAGTCTTCTTGTGCAGCGCTTCGTCCTCGAACGGCAGGTTGGCCGCTTCGTCAAATTTCTTCTTGCGCTTGCCGCTGTAAGCCCAAATCACAATGCCAAAGAACGCTACCATGGTGAAAATTGTGGCCAGACCTCTGAAATCGTTGATATCCATCGGTTACCGGCCTGTCACTAGAGTGCCGAGCTGCTGCAGATAGGCAACCAGCGCATCGATTTCAGCAACACCATCGACTTCGCTTGCGGCGTTGGCAATTTGCTCGTCCGTGTAAGGCACACCGACCCGGCGCAGAGCCGTCATCTTGGCGCCGGTCTTGGAGCCATCAACCGTCCATTCAAACAACCAGGGAAACGCTGGCATGTTGGACTCTGGTACGACCGAACGCGGGTCATAGAGGTGCGCTTTCTGCCATTCGTCACTGTAACGTTGACCGACACGGGCCAGGTCCGGTCCGGTGCGTTTTGAACCCCACAGGAAGGGGTGTTCATAGACGTCTTCGCCAGCCTGGGAGTAGGGGCCGTAGCGTTCCACTTCGGCGCGCAATGGCCGCACCATCTGGGTGTGGCACACGTGGCAGCCTTCACGAATGTAGATGTCACGGCCTTCCAGTTCCAGAGCGCTGTAGGGTTCCAGGCCTTCGATAGGCTCGGTGACTTCATCCTGTGAGAACAGCGGCACAATTTCGACCAGGCCGCCGAAGCTGATGGCAATCAGCACCAGCACGACCATCAGGCCGACGTTTTTTTCAACCGTTTCGTGTTGCATCGTATCCGTCCTAACCGTTAAGCGGGCTGAGCGGCGGTGTTTGCCGCGATGGTTTTGCTTTCGCTCCGGATGGTCATCCAGACGTTGTAGGCCATCAGTAACATGCCGGACAGAAACACCATGCCGCCGATCATGCGCACCACGTAGCCCGGCCAGCTGACCTCAACGCCTTGAACAAAGCTGTACATCAGGGTGCCGTCGGTATTGACCGCGCGCCACATCAGGCCCTGGGCAATGCCGTTAACCCACATGGCGGCGATGTACAGAACGGTACCGATGGTCGCCAGCCAGAAGTGGGCGTTAATCAGCGCTATGCTGTACATCTGCGTCTGGCCATAGAGGCGTGGAATGGTGTGATACAGGGCGCCAATGGAGATCATCGCAACCCAGCCAAGCGCGCCGGAGTGAACGTGGCCAATGGTCCAGTCGGTATTGTGGGACAAGGCGTTTACCGTCTTGATGGCCATCATTGGGCCTTCAAAGGTGGCCATGCCGTAAAACGACAGCGAAACTACCAGGAAACGCAGAATCGGGTCGGTACGCAGTTTGTGCCAGGCGCCGCTCATGGTCATCATGCCGTTAATCATGCCGCCCCAGCTTGGCGCCAGCAAAATCAGTGACATGACCATGCCGAGGTTTTGGGCCCAGTCCGGCAGGGACGAGTAGTGCAGGTGGTGGCCACCCGCCCACATGTAAACCGAGATCAGTGCCCAGAAGTGAACGATGGACAGGCGGTAGGAGTAAATCGGGCGTTCAGCCTGCTTGGGCACATAATAGTACATCATGCCCAGGAACCCGGCGGTCAAAAAGAAGCCCACCGCATTGTGGCCGTACCACCACTGAACCATGGCATCCATGGTGCCCGCATAGGCTGAATATGATTTAAACATCGACACCGGAATGGCCGCGCTGTTAACAACGTGCAACACCGCCACGGTGATGATAAAGGCCAGATAAAACCAGTTGCCGACGTAAATGTGCGGCATCTTACGGCGGCTGATGGTGCCGACGAAGACGGCCAGGTAGGACAGCCAGACCAGGGCGATCAGAATGTCGATAGGCCATTCCAGTTCGGCGTATTCCTTGGTAGATGTCAGGCCCAGCGGCAGTGTCACTACAGCAGCAACGATCACCGCCTGCCAACCCCAGAAGGT
Organism: Saccharospirillum sp.; assembly: GCF_040881935.1. NCBI lineage: Bacteria > Pseudomonadati > Pseudomonadota > Gammaproteobacteria > Oceanospirillales > Saccharospirillaceae > Saccharospirillum > Saccharospirillum sp. Next base: position 21,376 of record NZ_JBBECH010000082.1, read on the forward strand.
AAATTTGACCAATCCTTCAAAAGCCAACCGGGCCTGGGTGGTGCGTTGTACCACATAATAGGAAGTGGCGAACAACGCAGAACCGCCAAAAGCGAAAATGACGGCGTTGGTGTGCAGGGGACGCAAGCGGCCGAAATGGAAATAGGGGCCGAGGTTCAGTTCCGGGAATGCCATCTGGGCGGCGATGATAACGCCAACCAGCATGCCGACAATCCCCCAGACAACAGTCATGATGGAGAATTGACGCACAACCGTATAGTTGTACGTCGTCTGCTCCTCAGGCACGGTAGTAGAGTTGCTCATGGATCAGCTTCCGATAGGGTGTGTAAGGGTTCAAAGAAGTAGGCGGCGAAAGTATGCTGAGTCGATATGCCATTTGCAAATGACGCAGATCAATAACATCGCTATAAGTTATTGTTTTGTCGATTTATTACGATTATTTCCGGGGGAGTGTAGAACAGCGGCTCAGCCCTGCATGAATCTTGTACAGGATGGCGGTACCAGAGCCGTTTTGTCTGATCAGACCGCGCTGCGCTTAAGCTTGATCTGGTCGGTAGTTTCCCCCCGTTGTAACAGAGACTGGGCTCGTGCTTCGAGCGACAGGCCGTGTCGAAAGTTTTTCAGGCGGATTGAACTGTTGCTGGTGCAGTATCCTTTATGGGTAATCAGGGAGTCGTTGCTCTGGGTGCTGATCAGCAACGCCTCGGACAACCGGTCCTTAATGCGCACCGCCACCGGTTGCAGGTTTCCCGTCAGGTATTCAAAACCGCAGATCCGCTCCCGGTTGTTACGGTGTATCCAGCGAATGATGCCGAGCCGATCTTGGCTGTCTTGGCCGTCGTCCTGATCCCGGTGCATTAGCACATCGCCGACATTCAGTGACACCGTATCATCCCGCAGCCGGATGCAGGCCCCCTGTTTGCTGCTATTCAAGGTGGTAATGCTGGCCAGTTGCTCTTCCCGGGCACCGTTGATCCGCAAATACTGATGTACCGAGTGCAAGCCAATGGCGGCCAGAGTCTGTTGCTCGAGTGCATCCCGCTCGAACCGGCGAGAGCCTACCTGCTTCCAGGCGGATATGGCTTTTTTCAGCGTCATGAACAAATCGATGCTATCGATTTCAGCCGGCAGCCCGAGTTTTTCCGGAGACAGGCCCTGGCGCAGGTTTTTCATGTGCTGGCGGGCCTGTTCAATCACCGGTAGCGGGTTCAGTGCCAGAATGGATTCGTCATTACCTGCGCCGTGTATTTCCCGGGCTGTCTGAATGCCGCGGTTGGCCTCGGCATCGATGTAAAAGTAGCGGTTATTGAAGTCACGCCGTTCCTGATGACTGAGTCGGGCCCGAAACGCCCAGTGGCCGAGGTAGGCATCCAGAATCAGACGCTCGGTGTGACTGAGGTGTTCGGTCTGACTGGCCGATAGCAGAAGGGCATGCTTGTAGCGGGCCTCTATGTCACCGCGGTCTGGTGCCAGTGCCTGAAAATCCGTCAGACGGCGTTGATTGGCAAACTGAAACAGACGGTGCATTTCACCCCATAGAGCGCCAGGTTGGCTGCGGTATTGCGAAGAAAAATCGTTCAGGTGAATCGACAGCGCCGACATGGCCCAATATAAAAAGCGAGCCCATTCTTCCTTGGAGCGGGACGTGCAATCGCGCAGCAGGAGCTTGGTGGCGTAAGACAGTTCCCGGTTACACTCCCCAAGCAGGGTTGTAGACAGCCCGCGATCGGCCATCATTGGCGCCTGCTGCATATAAATGAGGTAATGTTGAATCAGATTTTCGGTCAGTTCCTGACGCATTTCACCTTGCAGGGGGACGCGATTCAGGTTGTGTAGGTAGGATGCGATTTTTTCCAGTCGCGCTCCAATGTGCTCAGCATCCATGACCTGGTTAACCAGGACGTCACGATACAGCGCCAGCGTCTCCTGGCTCAGGTGCAGTGCCTGATTTGGCAGGGTAAGGTGCAAAGCGACAAAGCTCATGGATCTGTCTCCCAAAAGGGTGGTCTTATTGGGCTCGATCTCCCACAGTGAACATAGGCGGAGTTGTGAACAACCGATGTTCCAAATCGGATCGGCTCTCAATATTCTGCTGGCTATGTGATGCAGATCACAACCAGACTGATGTTGGATCATTTTAGATGACACCATCGTCGTTGGCTAGGTATGAGATCAAACCGCCAATAAAGTAAAGACAGACAACCGATATCCCCGATAAACTCCGAGTCGAAAAATGAATTCTTTGATAATAGCAGGGCGCAGCCGCATGTTGTGTATGAAAGCCTGGGTATATGGCAAGGTTCAGGGCGTCGGCTACCGGATGTTTTGTCGGCGCCAAGCGCGTGATCTGGGGATCCGGGGCTATGCCATTAATCTTGAGGATGGTCGGGTGGAGGTCATGATGGTAGGCACTGAACCGCAACTGGCTGCCATGCTTGATGCGCTGCATGAAGGTCCCCGGTTTTCCCAGGTATTGGGCGTCGATGTAGAGCGCGTAGACCCGGGCGTTCCGCCTCCGGAAGGGTTTGTGATGGGTTAGCGAGTGGTTGCTAGCTGGCGTTGAACCGCCAGCGCTGGTGCCAGTAGCGCAAGACTCGCTCCGGGTACCATGTCTGGCCCCGGCTGCCGTTGTAGCGTGCCAGAGCACGAATCAGGCTGCCGTCCTCGATTTCAAGGTAATGTGCCAGAATGGTACAGCCGTAGCGAAGGTTGGTATCAAGATCAAAGAGGTTATCGTCTTCACGACCAATTTCCCGGGTCCAGAATGGCATGATCTGCATCATGCCACGGGCTCCCGCCGAAGAAATGGCGTATTGATCAAAATTGCTTTCGACCTGAATCAGTGCCAGCACCAGCCCTGGGTCCAGCCCGGCTGCCGTCGCTTCACGGTGGATGCGGCTAAGCAGGTCAATACGCTCATCCGCCGGTTTGACCCAGCGACCCAGCGGGGTGGACATGCTTGCCAGCCAGACCTGGCCCACATAGCGGTCTTCAAAGGAACCATCCTGCGCCAGGGCGGTTTCAAGGGAGGCCAGCAATTGCGGGTCGGGAGCGTCTTCTGCATGCGCCGGTGCCAGCAACATCAGGCCCACAACGATGAACAGCATCGGTCGTATCACAGTAAATCCTGACTCGGGGTTGGATCGAATAGGGGAGTTTAGCCGAAAACCCGGCTGATTTGCCAAGTCAGGAGCGTTAACGTGCGCGAATACCGGCAGGTTATTCGCCCGGGCCTGTACTGCGCTCAATTCAGAGTGTGGCCGTGGTAGTCTATCTCCTGTTCAATCGGTATAATGCCGCCCTTTTCGAATTTGAACCGCCAGATCAGGAAATCTTATGCGAAGCCAATATTGTGGGGAGCTGGACAGCGCCTCAATCGACAAAACCGTTACCATCAGCGGCTGGGTGCACCGTCGTCGTGATCACGGCGGCGTGATTTTTCTGGATGTGCGTGATCGCGCGGGCATCCTGCAGGTTGTATTCGATCCTGACCTCGAAGCCAGTTTCAACACCGCAGACCGCGTGCGCAGCGAATACGTCATCGAAGTGACCGGTCTGGTTCGGGCGCGTCCCGAGGGTACCATCAACAAGAGCATGGCCACCGGCGAGATTGAATTGCTGGGCCGTGAGATCACTGTCTTGAACGTCGCCAAGACGCCACCGTTCCCGCTCGACGAATATTCGGACGTTGGTGAAGACGTTCGCCTGCGCTACCGTTTTATGGATTTGCGCCGTCCAGAGATGCAGCAGAAGCTGATTTTGCGCAGTAAAATCACTTCCAGCATTCGCCGACATCTGGAAGACCGGGGGTTTCTCGACATTGAAACCCCGATCCTGACTCGGGCCACCCCTGAAGGTGCGCGCGACTATCTGGTGCCCAGCCGGACTCACCCGGGTGAGTTTTTTGCATTGCCACAGTCGCCGCAGTTGTTCAAACAGTTGCTGATGATTTCCGGCTTTGACCGCTATTACCAGATCGCCAAATGTTTCCGGGACGAAGACCTGCGGGCCGACCGTCAGCCCGAATTCACCCAGATCGATATGGAGCTGGCCTTCGCCGACGAGCAGACCATCATGGCGATCACCGAGGGTATGATTCGTGGCTTGTTCAACGATGTACTGAGCGTCGATCTCGGTGATTTCCCGCGTATGCCCTACGCTGAAGCGATGGAGCGGTACGGTAGCGACAAGCCCGATCTGCGTATCCCGCTGGAGCTGGTGACCGTTAGTGATCTGATGAGCGAGGTTGATTTCAAGGTGTTTTCCGGCCCGGCCAACGACCCCAAAGGTCGCGTAGCCGCGTTGAAAGTCACCGGCGGAGCTGAGCTGACGCGCAAGCAAATCGACGATTACACCAAGTTCGTCAGCATATACGGCGCTCGTGGCTTGGCCTGGATCAAGGTTAACGATGTAACCCAACTGCCAGACGGTTTGCAGTCGCCCATCGTCAAGTTCATTCCCGAGCCGATCTTGAAAGAGCTGATGACGCGCCTCGACGCGAAAAACGGCGACATTATTTTCTTCGGCGCCGACAAGGCCGGTGTGGTAAATGATGCACTGGGCGCTTTGCGTTGCAAGCTGGGCGCGGACCTGAACCTGTTCACCACCGACTGGGCGCCGTTGTGGGTCGTTGACTTCCCGATGTTCGAAGTGACCGGGGAAGGCCGTTTGGCGGCCCTGCACCACCCGTTCACGTCGCCTTCCTGCTCGGCTGAAGAGCTGAAAGCCAACCCGGCAGATGCCTTGTCCCGTGCCTATGACATGGTGCTCAATGGCACCGAACTCGGCGGCGGGTCGATTCGTATCCACGACGAAGCCATGCAGCATGTGGTGTTCGATGTGCTTGGCATCAGCCCGGAAGAGCAGGAAGAGAAATTCGGCTTTTTGCTGTCAGCCTTGCGCTTCGGTGCACCGCCGCACGGCGGCCTGGCGTTCGGGCTGGATCGCCTGGTGATGCTGATGACCGGTGCCGAGTCCATACGCGAAGTCATCGCTTTCCCGAAAACCCAGACAGCCGCGTGCTTGCTGACCCGGGCACCGGGTGAAGTCAGCAATGAACAGCTTAAAGAGCTGAACATTCGTGTGCGCAAGCCGGTCGCCGAGTCCTGAGGGACCGGCACTGATGCGGCTGAAAGCCGAAACAATGAGGTAACTTATGGCAGGTCATAGCAAGTGGGCCAACATTAAGCACCGCAAAGCGGCCCAGGATGCCAAGCGTGGCAAAATTTTCACCAAACTGATTCGTGAGCTCGTCGTTGCGGCCCGTAACGGCGGCGCGGCTCCGGAAGACAACCCGGCGCTGCGCAGCGTGATGGACAAAGCGCTGACCGCCAACATGAAGCGCGACACCATAGACAAGGCCATTGCACGTGGTGTCGGTGCCGGTGAAGGCGATGACTACGAAGCCATGACTTATGAAGGGTATGGCGCCGGTGGCGTGGCGATTTACGTCAAATGCCTGTCCGATAACCGCAACCGTACCGTCTCTGAAGTCCGCCACGCCTTTACCAAGTGCGCAGGCAACCTCGGTACAGATGGCTCCGTGGCTTATCTGTTCAGCACTGCCGGTCAGTTGTTTATCGAGCAGGGCAGCGAAGAGGCTGTGCTCGAAGCCGCGTTGGAAGCGGGCGCCGAAGATGTCATCAGCCACGACGATGGCAGTTTTGAAGTGCGTACTGCGGCCGAAGCGTTTTTGACTGTTAAAGAAGCCCTGATCGAAGCCGGTTATGAGGTGGAAGGGGAGGTCACCATGATCCCCGGCACCGAGACCGAACTGGACCCGGACACCGCCGAGAAAGTGCAGCGCCTGATCGACATGCTGGAAGATCTGGATGACGTTCAGGCCGTCTATTCCAACGCGGTATTCCCGGAAGAAGCGGAAGCTTGAACCTGTGGCGGTTTGATCCGGGTGCCAGGCGATGAGTCTGATCATCGGCATTGATCCGGGTTCGCGCAAAACCGGTTTTGGCATTATCAGTCAAGTCGGGTCCCGGCAGGAGTATGTAACCTCGGGCGTGATTCGCCTGGAGTCCTTCCCCACCTTTCCCGAGCGGCTGGATAACCTCTATACCTGCCTGATGGAAGTGATCGGGCAATGGGTGCCACAGGAAGCGGCCATTGAGCAGGTGTTTATGGGGCGCAGCGCCGATTCCGCGCTGAAACTGGGGCAGGCCCGGGGCGTTGCCATGCTGGCAGCGACACAGTCAAAGTTGCCGGTCAGTGAGTATGCAGCGCGCAAGATTAAACAGGCGGTTGTCGGCAAAGGTGGCGCAGACAAAGTGCAGGTTCAGCATATGGTTCAGTTTCTGCTCAAATTACCGGGGCTTCCCCAGGAAGATGCCGCCGATGCTCTGGCGGTGGCACTGTGTCACGCCAACACTCAGGCTGGCTTGATCCGTGTAGCTGGCAGTCGCCATTCGCGACGGGGGCGCTGGCTGGAATGACGGTGCTATACGCCATTGAACTCTTTGGAGTTGCGGTCTTCGCCATGGCCGGAGCCCTGGAAGCGGCGCGCAACCGGCTCGACCTGTTCGGGGTTCTGGTGCTTGCGTTCGTGTCGGCCCTGGGCGGAGGCACTTTGCGCGATTTACTGCTGAATGTGTCGCCGTTAGCCTGGATCGGTGACATTACCCTGGCCTATACCGCCTTTGGCGGCGGCCTGCTGATGTTTTTTCTGGCCCGTTATTTCGCAGTACCGTTCAAAGTGTTGCTCTATGCGGATGCCATCGGACTGGCGGCGTTTACCGTGTCCGGTACTCAGGCGGCTCTGGCACTGGAGTTGCCGGGACTGATCGTGGTGATGATGGGCATGGCTTCCGGCATCTTCGGTGGCATTCTGCGGGACATAATGGCCAACGAAGTTCCATTGATTTTCCGGCGCGATATCTACGCCACCGCTAGTTTCTGTGGCGCCGTTCTGGTCTGGCTGGGTCACCAGATATGGCCCGGCTCGCCCTGGATCTGGGTGGCAGGCTTTGCGTTGGTGCTTGCGGTGCGGGCCGCCGCCATTCACTGGCGATTGTCGTTACCGGGCTTTCTCAGTACCGTAGCCTATCGAAAAGACAACCACCCGAGGGATTTATGATAGGGCGACTGCAAGGCATTTTGCTTGAAAACCGCGCGCCGGACTTGCTGATCGATGTGAACGGCGTTGGTTATGACGTTCAGGCTCCGCTGTCGACGGCGTTCAAGTTGCCGCCGGTGGGTCAAACGGTGGTGGTGCATACGCACCTAGCGGTGCGTGAAGACGCCCATCTGTTGTTTGGGTTTGGCAGCCAGCAGGAACGCAGCCTGTTTCGCGCGCTGATTAAAACCAGTGGTGTAGGCCCCAAGCTGGCGCTTGCCATCCTCAGCGGCATGGAACCAGACCGCTTTATACAGTGCATTCACGATGAAGATCCAAGTACCCTGGTGAAAATTCCAGGGGTCGGCAAAAAAACCGCTGAACGGCTGATTATCGAAATGCGGGATCGCATTAACGACCTTGGCGGTGCCGAGCGCTTGCTAGCCATGCCCGCCGTAGGCCAGGCGGTATCAGACGAGCCGCGACCCGAAGAAGATGCCGAAAGCGCGTTGGTTGCCCTGGGCTACAAACCAGTGCAGGCGGCGAAAGCGATTGCCCGGGTGACCGAGCCCGGAATGGACTCGCAAAGCCTGATTCGCGCCGCCCTGAAACACATGATGTAACGGGCTCCACCCCAAACCGGACAGCCGACCATGATTGAAACAGATCGTTTTATCGCGCCAGAACCCCAGAGTCCGCGTGAGGAACAGTATGATCGCGCCATTCGCCCGACCAGCCTGGCTGAATACATAGGCCAGGCGGTGGTGCGCGAGAAGATGGACATCTTCATCAGCGCGGCGCGCATGCGCAAGGAGCCGCTCGATCACACCCTGGTGTTTGGCCCGCCTGGGCTGGGCAAGACCACACTGGCGAATATCATCGCCTATGAAATGGGTGTCAGTATCAAAACAACCTCGGGGCCGGTGTTGGAAAAAGCCGGTGACCTGGCTGCCATGCTCACTAATCTGGAGTCTGGTGATATTCTGTTTATTGATGAAATTCACCGGCTGGCACCCCACATAGAAGAGGTGCTGTATCCGGCGATGGAAGATTACCAGCTGGATATCATGATCGGTGAAGGACCTGCGGCGCGCAGCATCAAACTGGATCTGCCGCCCTTTACCCTGGTTGGCGCGACCACCCGTGCAGGGTTGCTGACGTCGCCATTGCGTGACCGCTTTGGCATTGTTGAACGGCTGGAATTCTACAGTGTTTCGGAATTAACCCAGATTATCGAACGTTCGGCGGGCAAACTCGGCGTCACGATCAGCCATGAAGGCGCCACCGAGATTGCTGGCCGGTCACGGGGCACTCCCCGCATCGCCAACCGATTGTTGCGTCGGGTGCGCGATTACGCCGAAGTAAAGCACAGTGGATCGGTTGATCAAGAGATCGCTGACCTGGCGCTCGATATGCTGAATGTCGATAAAGCCGGGTTTGATCACCTGGACCGCAGGCTGTTATTAATGTTGATCGAGAAATTCGCCGGTGGACCGGTCGGTGTGGAAAGTCTCGCCGCCGCCCTCAGCGAAGAGCGCGATACCATTGAAGATGTTGTGGAGCCCTATCTGATCCAGCAAGGGTATCTGATCCGCTCCCCCCGGGGGCGGATGGTAACCGACCTCGCCTACCTGCATTTTGACCTGCAGCGCTCCAGTTAAGCCCGGTCGCGGGGCTGTGAAAAGGGTTCGAAAAGCTCCGGGGCGGTTTCGGACACTGCTAGTATTTGATCTGAAAACTCTTTAGCCTAGCGCCCATCGTCAACAAGAGGAATTGGGTGTGGGCAGTCAATTGTCAATCTGGGAATTGGTCAGCGAAGCCTCGCTGTTAGTGCAGTTGGTCATGTTGACATTGCTGGCAGCATCCGTCGCGACCTGGATCTTTATTTTCGAGCGGCGCAAAGTGCTGCGCGCCGCTTATCGTCGCTTTGCCGGTTTTGAAGAACGGTTCTGGTCCGGTATGGATCTGGCGCAACTTTATCGTCAGGTGAATGCCAATCCGGATCCGCAGAACGGGGGTGAACACATCTTTCGCGTCGGTTTCAAAGAGTTTAACCGGCTGCGCCAGCAAAACATGACCGATGCCGACGCCATCATGGCCGGTTGCCAGCGCGCCATGCGCGTGGCGTGCAGCAAGGAAATGGAAAAGCTGGATCATCATCTGCCGTTTCTGGCTACAGTCGGTTCTACCAGCCCCTACATCGGCCTCTTTGGCACGGTGTGGGGCATCATGAATTCTTTTCGCGGTCTGGCGTCCGTACCTCAGGTAACGCTGGCGACCGTAGCGCCCGGTATCTCAGAAGCCCTGATCGCAACGGCCATGGGGTTGTTTGCAGCTATTCCGGCCGTTATCGCCTACAACCGTTTCTCGGCTCAGGCCGACAAGCTGGTCGGTAACTACGAAACCTTTGCCGAAGAATTCTCGGCGATACTGCACCGTCAGGCGCATTTGCTGGGCAGCCAGCCGGCGCGGCAGAAAGAAGTGCCAGCATGATTACGGTGCGCCGTGGCCGCAAGCCGATGTCAGACATCAACGTCGTGCCGTATATTGATGTCATGTTGGTGCTGCTGATCATCTTTATGGTGACTGCACCGATGATGATGCAAGGGGTTGAGGTTGAGGTGCCGCAAGTGGTGTCCGGGCCACTGGAGCGGGACGATGAACAGGAATACCTGATCGTTGCGGTCGATGAGCAGGGGCAGATCTTTATCGAACGCGGCGATGAAGAGCCCGAGACGGTGCAGGTCGGTGCAGTGGGCGAGTATGCTTTGCGGGTATTGCAGCAGCAACCGAGCCTTGAAGTGTACATCCGGGGTGATAATCGTGTGCCCTATGGCACGGTGATGCAGGTAATGGCAGCCTTGCAACAGGCAGGCATCAGCTCGGTCGGGTTGATCACCGAGGCACCGAATGAAAGCTGAGCTCGATCAGTGGCGTAACCTGGCAGGGCCCGTGAGCTCAGCCGTAGTATTACATGCCGTTATCGGCTTTGTACTGCTGGTGGGGTTCAGTTTCACCACGCCAACACCAGACAGTTTTGAATTGCCACCGGCCATGCAAGCCAGTTTGCGTATAGAGCCCCAGCCGAAGGTGGCTGCGCAACCCGAGCCACAGCCTGCGCCGAGGCCGGAACCGCAGCCGGAGCCAACTCCTGAGCCCAAACCAGAACCCGAACCGACGCCACAGCCGGAGCCGGCACCCGAACCGACGCCACAGCCGGAGCCGGCACCCGAACCGACGCCACAGCCTGAGCCGGAACCGGCTCCTGAGCCTGAGCCCGAACCGGCACCAGTTCCAGTTCCAGAGCCACAGCCAGAACCCGAGCCGGCGCCAAGACCAGAACCCGAGCCTCGGCCTAACCCGGTCCCCACTGAGAATTCGTTCAGTGACTTACTGGCCGGGCTTGATGAAGAAGACGCAGCTATCGAGCAGCAGCAGGAGCAGGCCGAACAACGTCGGGAGGCGCAGCAGCGAATCGCCACGGTGACTGACGATTATAAAGGCCGCATCGGCCAGCAGGTTCAGCGAGCCTGGTCGCGGCCCATGGAGCTCAGAGTAATGGATTTGCGCGACCGCGAGACAGTGGTGCGTATTAATCTGTTGCCGACCGGTGAAATGCAGGGTGAACCTGTTATCGTGTCCGGCAGTGGCATCGCGAGTCTGGATCAGTCGGCCCTGAGAGCCCTGCAACGCATACGCCGTTTTGAGGTGCCTGAAGACATCCAGGCGTTTAACCAGAATTTTCGCAGTTTTACCATTACGTTCAAACCTGAGGATCTGATGCAGTGAGAATAAAAGATTCAGTTGTTGTCAGCCTGATTACCCTAGTGTCCATCGTCTGCTCAGGCCTGGTGCAGGCCGAAGACCTCGATATCGTTGTTACCCGGGGCTACGACACCAAAACCAGGATCGCCATCGTGCCTTTCTACTGGGAAGGCAGTGCAACCCTGCCGGAGGAAGTGCACAGTATTATCGATCAGAACCTCACCCGTACCGGACGTTTTGAAGCGTTACCACCGCGCAACATGCTCACGCAGCCGACGTCTGAAGATGCTGTCTTTTATCGCGACTGGCGGTTGCTGAACCAGGAATACCTGATTATCGGGTCTATCGAGCCCGCGGGTGACGACCGCGTCAAGGTCAATTTCGCGCTGTACGACGTTGTGGAAGGTAGGCGAGTTGTAGCCGCTAACCAAACGGTGGGGGTTTTTCAACTCAGGGATCTGGCGCACTCGATATCTGACCTGATTCATGAGCGCATCACTGGCGTCAAGGGTATCTTCTCGACCAAAATCGCCTTTGTTACGCGCCGGCCGACGACCGACAATAACTTTGAATACCGCCTACAGATTGCGGACGCTGACGGGCAGCGAGCCCGTACCGTGTATCGCTCCAATGAGCCGATCATCTCGCCCACCTGGTCTCACAGTGGCCGCCGGGTGGCGTTTGCCAACAAAGTAGGCGATCGCTGGAAGGTTTTTGTGCAGGAACTGTCGACTGGCAAGTCAAATTCGATCAACGGCCCGCGCGGCTACACCTCGGCACCATCGTTCTCGCCCGATGGCCGCTATCTGGCTTACGTGTCCAGTACAGCGGGGAATCCGGAACTCTATCTCTATGATTTCTCCAGCGGTGATAGCACACGACTGACACAAAATAACTACATTGATACCGAGCCGAGCTTCTCTCCGGACTCAAAATCGCTGGTCTACACTTCAGAAAGGGGCGGGAGTCCACAAATTTATCAAATGGACCTTGCCAGTAAGCGTGCGCAGCGCTTAACCTTTGAAGGAAGCCAGAATCTAAAGGCTCATTACAGCAGTGATGGCGACTATCTGGTGTTTGTGCACCAGATTAACGGGCGTTTTCATGTTGCTGCGATGGACCTGGCAAGCCGTGAGATCCGAGTGCTGACGGAGACCAATCTGGATGAATCGCCCAGCATTGCTCCCAATGGCACGATGCTGGTCTATGCTACTAAGTCTAGGGGGCAGGGCGTGTTGGCATGGGTGTCGCTGGATGGCCAAGTCACCAGTGAAATGCCTTCAATTCACGGAGACGTGATAGAACCGTCATGGTCTCCATACCTGAACTAGTGACACTTTTAACGGTGTACTTGAACTGGGTGAGCAAGCAAGGCAAGATGCCAATAAGGCCTCGTGCTTAGCTGAGCACCTGATAATAATGATCGACAACTGATGGGAAAAGGAAAATGGCTAAAACCAAACTGATTCAAGTTGCTGCTATCACGTTCGCGGTGTTCCTGGCGGGCTGTGCGTCCAACGACGTAGCAGAAACCAGTGGTGCTGAAACGACTGATACCGGAACAGAAATGGAAGACGAAGGTCTGGGCGACCTGACCCTCGAAGTTGAACAGCAAGATCCGGTTGAAATGGACACCTCTGCCGATGACGAAATGGCAGATGCAGTGACCAGCGAATTCATGGATCTGCTGGACCAGACTTTGATCTACTTCGATTTTGACGAGTCTGCAATCCGTTCAGAATTCCGCACTGTGCTGAACGCCCATGCGATGAACCTGGCGGCCAACCCGAACATGAGCGTTGTGCTGGAAGGCCATGCTGATGAGCGCGGTACCCGCGAATACAACCTGGCACTGGGTGAGCGTCGCGCAAAATCAGTCGCTGATTACCTGATGCTGCGCGGTGTGGCAGCTAGCCAGATCGACTCTGTCAGCTACGGCGAAGAAATGCCGCTGGCACTGGGTAGCACAGAAAGTGACTACGCAGAAAACCGTCGTGTAGAGATCGTATATCCATAATCGAGACACCATGTTTAAAAAAATGGTAATAACAAGTGCTGCCGTTATCGGCAGCACTTTTGCGTTTGTTATACCGGCTATGGCTGAACCTGTTGTTATTCAGTCTCAGGCCGATCATGTTTCCAGCCCGTCCTCGCGAGGTTCCTCCTCGACGCCTGCTCCCGACCCTGCTTTTGTTGAAAATTTGATGTTGCAGGTGCGTGATCTTGAGCAGCAAGTAGCCGAGCAACGTGGTTTGGTTGAAGAATTGAACTACCAGATTCAGATACTTCAGCAAGAACAGAAAGAGCGCTATGTAGACCTGGATCAGCGCCTTCTGAACATGCAGCAGCAGTTGGACATCCAAGCCGTGGCCCCTGCTGAGCGTGAAGTGTCATCCTCTCTCAGCGAGGGCGCTGTCAGCGATGAGGAAGTGCTGGCTGAATACAACGCCGCTAGGGAGCTCATTCGCAACCGGGATTTCCCGGGGGCTATCACTGCTTTATCCGAGTTCGCGCAGTCTCACCCGAATCATGAGCTAACGCCCAATGCCTGGTATTGGCTGGGTGAAGTGCACCTGGTCAGTCGGCAGGTCTCACAGGCTCAGGCGGCTTTTGAAGCCGTTGTAGACGACTACGAAGACCACGCCAAAGTCCCGGATTCTCTATACAAGCTGGGTGTTATTGCACAGCAGCAAGAGCGGGGGTCACAGGCAACCCAGTTGTTTAACCGGGTGATCAGCGAATACCCGGGTAGTCAGAGCGCCAAGCTGGCGCAGGCTCGACTTGACAGTAACTAAGTGGATGTCCCTTTCTAACAGGCCCTGCGAGGCTTGCTGCTAATCAAGCTAATCGGCATAACCATACGGGTCGACGATTGTTGGCCCTTAGTTGGCTCAGTCCAGGATGCCCTAGTCAGGACGACAACGAACAGGACGAATGAACATTGAACAAAAAAGCCGTTGTATTGCTGTCAGGTGGGCTTGACTCTACTACCGTTCTTGCCAAGGCGATTGCCGACGGCTATGACGTCCATGCCCTGAGTTTTGATTACGGGCAGCGTCATGACGTGGAGCTGGAAGCGGCACGGCGAATTGCGCAGTCGATGGGTGTGAGAGAGCACAAGGTAATCCCGATAGATTTACGGTCACTGGGTGGCTCGGCCCTTACAGACGACAGTATTGACGTTCCGACCACTGAGAGCGAAGGCATTCCCGCCACTTATGTGCCCGCCAGAAATACCGTTTTTCTGTCGATCGCACTGGGATGGGCAGAAGTGCTGGAAGCTCAGACATTGTTTATCGGTGTTAGCGCGGTAGATTATTCCGGCTACCCGGATTGTCGGCCCGAGTTTATTTCCGCTTTTGAACGTCTGGCAAACCTGGCAACCCGTATGGGAGTTGAAGGTAAGGTGCTGACTGTTCAGGCACCTTTGCTGAACCTGACCAAGGCGGCGACGGTTAGTCTGGGCTTGTCTTTGGGCGTTGATTACAGCATGACCGTCAGTTGTTATCAGGCAAATGTAGCCGGTGAAGCCTGCGGGCTCTGTGACAGTTGCCGCTTGCGTAAAATCGGTTTTGAGCAGGCTGGGGTTGCCGATCCGACCCGTTACGCGGCCGTCGAGTGAGTTCAAAGTCTTTGTAGATCAAAGGCTTGGAGAAAAAAAAGTCGGCGAACGGGGTTGCGCCGCACCGAAAAATACATATTATATGCGCCTCCTTAGGGTCGTTAGCTCAGTTGGTAGAGCAGTTGGCTTTTAACCAATTGGTCGCAGGTTCGAATCCTGCACGACCCACCACTTCCTCATTGGACCAGTATGTTCGGGGTAGTAAGGCAGGCAAAGTTTCAGATTAGAGCTAAGTGCTTGTTTTAATTTGTTTTTTTGTCAGTCATGGGTAAAATAGTCCAACCAGTTGAGGGTCGTTAGCTCAGTTGGTAGAGCAGTTGGCTTTTAACCAATTGGTCGCAGGTTCGAATCCTGCACGACCCACCAGATACCGAAAGGAGAGCCCAGGCTCTCCTTTTTTTTTAACCTGTTTTAACGACTGACCGTTCCCCGGGGCTGATGCTCTCTGCGGGTAGCGCGGTGTGGACTCTTGCAGGAGCAGTGGGCATTGTTGTTTGCGTATCCCACCCCCACATTGCTCAGACAGGCACGCTGCGTCTTTCGCAACAGCGTTGTTTGTCGTTACACTGTATCCCCTATGACCGAGTGACTGGGTAGCCATGACTGATGCTGTTGAATTGTCAGAATTGACAATCAATTTCGAGATTCCTGTGACCGAGCAGGCCAATAGCCTGACGCCGGATCAGGTGAAAGCGCTGAGTTCCGAGATCGAAACACTGCTTCGCGAGCAGAATGCGGTATTGGTTGCGCATTATTACACCGATCCGCTGATTCAGTCGCTGGCCGAGTCATCTGGCGGATTTATTGGCGATTCGCTAGAGATGGCGCGATACGGACGCGATGTCGATGCCGAAACGGTGGTGGTCGCTGGTGTTCGTTTTATGGGCGAAACGGCGAAAATTCTGAGCCCGGACAAACGTGTACTGATGCCGACACTGGAGGCAACCTGTTCGCTCGATCTGGGTTGTCCGGCGGATGAGTTCGCTGCGTTTTGCGACCAGCATCCAGACCGGACCGTTGTTGTCTACGCCAACACCTCGGCGGCCGTAAAGGCCCGGGCGGACTGGGTGGTAACCTCCAGCATCGCACTGGATGTGATCGATCATCTGGATCGTGCCGGTGAAAAAATTCTGTGGGCGCCGGATCAGCATCTGGGGCGTTACATCCAGCGCGAAACCGGTGCCGATATGCTGCTCTGGAACGGCTCCTGCATTGTGCACGAGGAATTCAGGGCCAAGGGGCTTCAGGACATGAAAGCCATGTACCCCGACGCGGCGGTACTGGTGCATCCTGAATCACCTGAATCGGTTGTGGCGCTGGCCGATGTGGTGGGGTCAACCACTCAATTGATCGCAGCTTCCGAGCGATTACCGAACCAGCAGTTTATTGTGGCGACTGATCGCGGCATTTTTTACAAAATGCAGCAGCGCTCTCCGGGAAAGACCTTTATTGAAGCGCCAACGGCCGGTCAGGGCGCCAGTTGCCGCAGTTGTGCGCATTGCCCGTGGATGGCGATGAACGATTTACAGCGACTGCGGCAGGTGCTGGGGCAGGGAGGCGAAGAGATTCATGTGTCTGCGGAGCTGATCCGTCAGGCCCGCATTCCGTTGGATCGTATGCTGGCCTTTAAACAGGGCTGACCGATCAGGGCTGGTAATTTAACCAGGCAACAGGGCCAGTTGCCGTTCGTATTCGGATAATTTCTCCCGTAACCGAGCCAGTTGGCTCGCATTGTCGGGTAGTTCCAGTGCCCGCCTGAGCAAGGTCAGTGCACGGGTCTCCTCTCCGCGGTGCCAGTACCAGGCTGCAGTCGCCTCGGCTTCCCGGTTTTGCAGGCAGTCTCCACTGAGGCGGTGCCGCAACTCCACTACCTCGAGATACTGTCCTTTTATCTGATCGAGCAAGCTCAATGCCTCCCGGCAGGCATTTGCTGTGTCTGACCGGGCCGTAAGCTCGGCGCGTAAATGCCAGGCGGGGTCGAAGTCGGGGAACAGCGTCAGCAACAGTGCCAGGCGCTCAAGGGTGCGCGGGTCATCCGGTTCCGCCTGGAACCGGATCCAGCCGAACAGGGTATTCGGATCCGGATCGTCCATCAGCGGCTGGGGCAACAGTTGTTCGGGCGTCTGTGCCAGGCTTTGCCAGGTCGGGTCGGGCGCGAAGTCATCGTCGGCGGCATAATGCTCGTTGATGTACCAGCGCAGGGTCTCGTACTGGTTGTCGGTATGGCCGGTGACACCGCTCGCGCTGCCTTGCTGGGCTTCCAGCTGGGCAGATCGGGTGATCGCACGGGGGTGGGTTTGCCAGTAATCAGACCCGGAGCGCCCGCCCAGCGATTGTTGTAGCCGGGCGAACACGGCGGCGCCCGCATTGGGGTTGTAGCCCGCTTCGCGCAGCATATCGGTGGCGTAGCGATCGGCTTCACTTTCCATCGACCGGCTGAAGGCGAGGCTCTGCTGCGCAGCACCCATTTGTGAGCCTATCAGGGTGGCGCCGCCAATCTCCGAATTTACGCTGGCCAAAGCGATACCGAGCAGAGCACCGCTGATGGCCAGCCAGGCCTGTTGACGGTTGCTGTCGGACAGCCGATTGAAGTGGCGCAAACTCAAGTGAGCAATTTCGTGAGCGACCACTGAGGTGAATTCATCCTCGGTTCGGGCATTTTCCCAAAGGCCCAGGTTGAAACCCATAACGTTGCCCGGTAAGGCGAAGGCGTTGAAGGCTTTTTGCCGCAGCAATACCACGCTGAGCGGCCCCAGGGTCGATGTTGAGGTTTGCCGCAGTCGCTCGGCGCGTTCGGCCAGCCAGTATTCGAGCCAAACATCATTGATGACATTGCCTTGTCGCTGTAATCTGCGCTGCAGATAGCCCGCGACGGCTCGTTCCTGTTCCAGTGTCCAGCCCAGTGAGGAGTCGCCGAACTCTGCGTGTACGGGTATTGCTGACCCGAGAATGAGACAGAGGCAAAGCCAGGCAATGTACTGCCTGAACCGAGGGAGCCTGTGAAGCGGTAGACGCTGCTCTGAAAAGGTTGGGTAACAACGGTTCTGGTCTTGCCTGGAATACACGTGAGTTCCATACAACGAAGATGTGTTGCCCTATAATACGAGCTCTTTGGAGTCCCGACAGCGAGGCGTTGTAATTGACTTGTAAAAGTAGCCCGACACGGCAATTGGATGCCCGCGGTTTGCGATGCCCATTGCCGCTGCTACGCACCAAGCAGGCCCTGGCGGGTATGGAGCCGGGTGATATTCTGGAAGTTTTGGCCACTGATGCTGGCTCATGGCGGGATATTCCCGCCTACCTGAGCCGTGCACCCCACCAGCTACTGGAGCAGGACGATACCGAAACAGGCCAGTTTCGGTTCCTGATTCAGCGAGGAGAAAATTGATTTGAAACTGTATCGCGTCGTACAGGGGTTCTTTTCACGATATTTTTCAGATGAAGAAGCGGTTATTTTCTTTATCTTGCTGATGCTGTCGATCTTGCTGGTCTATAGCCTGGGTCGGGTACTGGCACCGGTATTTACCGCCGTTATTCTGGCGTATTTGCTGTCGCCCTTTGTCGACCGGCTGAATAATCTTAAAATTCCCCATCTCTTGTCTGTGACCGCTGTCTGTCTTGCTTTTTTCGGGTTGTTGGTAGTCGCCATGCTGATCATCGTGCCGGCGCTGCTGCGGCAGATCACCAGCCTGGTCAGTGAAATGCCGGTCATGATTCGCCTGATGCAGGAGCAGATTCAGGCGTTACCGGAGCGCTACCCGGAACTTATATCCAATGAGCTGGCACAACAGTGGCTACTGGGTATCGATTTGCGCGGCATCAGTCAGCAACTGACTGGTTTTCTGCCGAGGGTACTCACTTTTTCCCTGAACACGCTTCCCAGTGCGGTGGGCGTCCTGATCTACCTGATTGTTGTGCCGCTGATGGTGTTTTTCATGTTGAAGGATCGGGTCGTGCTGTGGGACCGCTTCAAAGCCACTTTACCAGCCCGGCGCAGCCTGATGAACCAGATCGCTCTGGAAATGAACCAGCAGATCGCCAATTACATACGCGGCAAGGTGATCGAAATTCTGATCATCGGCAGCATTTCGTTTGTTACCTTTGAGATGTTTGGTCTTAACTATTCAGCCTTGCTCGCGGTGTTGGTCGGCGTTTCAGTGCTGATTCCCTATATCGGGGCGACCATCGTGACCATTCCGGTGTTTGCTATTGGCGCTTTTCAGTTCGGGTTCACCAATGAACTGTACTACGTCATGATTGCCTATCTGATCATTCAGATACTCGATGGCAACGTTCTGGTGCCGTTGCTGTTCTCAGAAGCGGTAAACCTGAACCCGGTTTCGATCATCGTGGCCGTGTTGCTGTTCGGAGGGATCTGGGGCTTCTGGGGCGTCTTTTTTGCCATTCCGCTGGCAACGCTGGTCAAGGCTATTTTTAATGCCTGGCCGAAGCATCAGGAAGCCAGGGCAGCGAAAGAGGCGGCTGAAGAAACACAATGAAGCGCCCGTGAAGTAATGCTGAGCGGCACCTGCCGGGTATCAGCCAGTCCGGCGGGGTCGGGCACCGAGGTCATCCAGAACCCGGTGGACGTGATTGCGGGCATCTACATCGATCCAGGTGCGCGAAAGGGTGCCCTGTTCATCGATTAAAAAGGTACTGCGCACCAGGCCTTTGATTTTTCGGCCGAGCAGCTCTTTTTCCCGCAACACGCCGAACAGGTTGCACAGCGCTTCGTCGCTGTCGGAAATCAGTTCGAAAGGCAGACTTTGTGCGCGCTTGAAGGATTCATGGCTGTCCAGGGTGTCCCGGCTAACACCAAACAAAATGATGTTTTGCTGACGAAAGCGGTGGTAATTTGCACCAAAATCCTGGGTTTCAATGGTACAGGCTGGAGTGTGGTTTTTGGGATAGAAATACAGCAGGATTCTGTATCCCCGCAACGCGCGCAGATGAACGTTTTTGTGGCTGGTCGCCGGCACCACAAAATCGGGGACTGGCCGACCAATTTCGATGGTCATGGTGTTACTCCTTATTGTGGATGCTCATGCGAAAGCGGGCCTTCGAATACCGCATGGGTTCACAGCCTGGCTGTCAGGCCTCGCAGCCGAGGCACAGCTTTACCAAGTATGGCTCAAAATGTGAACAATACCAGTTGACCATTAGGTCAGGTGGTGGAAAAGGGATCGGGCCGGGCTTGTGTCGGTGCTAGTGCGCCAGTACCATTGCCGATTTAGACGGTAGTAGACCCAGTCCAGCGTCCGGAATGACTCGTGTCAGCCGAGGCGATCGAATCAAGAGCACAGCCGGAGACGTTAGTTTCATGATCACAGGCAGTATTGTCGCCATGGTTACACCGATGCACCCAGACGGTGCCGTCGATTGGACCAGCCTTGAGCAGCTCATCGAATTCCACATTGACAATGGCACCGCTGCCATTGGTGCCGTCGGCACAACGGGTGAAGCTTCTACGCTCGATATGAAAGAGCACGAGGAAGTGATTCGGTTTACCGTGGATAAATGCGCCGGTCGCATTCCGGTTGTCGCCGGAACCGGCGGGAACTCTACGCGTGAGGCCATGCATCTCACCCGTGCCGCCAAGGCCGCCGGGGCCGATGCGGCCCTGCTGGTAACGCCTTACTACAACAAGCCGACGCAGGAAGGCTTGTATCAGCATTATTGTTACATTGCTGAAAACGTCGATATCCCCCAGATTCTATACAATGTCCCAGGTCGAACGGCGTGCGATATGTTGCCAGAGACGACACTTCGCCTGGCGGAAGTGCACAACATTGTGGGCATTAAAGAAGCCACCGGTGATTTGGAGCGTGCCCGGTTTCTGATAGATAACGCACCCGAAGGTTTCGCCATATACAGCGGCGATGACGCCACCGCCATGGAACTGATGCTGATGGGCGGCCATGGCGATATCTCGGTGACCGCCAATGTGTCTCCCAAAGCCATGTCGAGCCTGTGTGCGGCGGCGATGGCCGGTGACCGGGAACTGGCTACCCGCCTGAACGACCTGTTAATGCCTTTGCACACCAATCTGTTTGTGGAGGCCAACCCGATTCCGGTGAAGTGGGCCCTGAATCTAATGGGATTGATACCGGCCGGGATACGCCTGCCACTGACACCCCTCTCAGAGCCCATGCACGACATCGTTCGCAAGGCACTGATGGAATCGGGTGTTGTCTGACGTGAGACTTCCTCTGGTTCTACTGAGCGCTACATTGGTGCTGGCCGCTTGCGGTCAGCGCGAGATTAACGTCGACTACACCCCCGGAGCCGAGGCAACCTCAGACTGGTATCCGATACCGGTTGAGCAACCCCGAACGGTCACCAGCGCCGACCGGGCAGTTGATCGGCCCCCGGTCACTATTGACGACTCCCTGTTTGCACGCAGCGCCACCAGCGAATTGACCATTACGGACACGACCGACAGTTTCGGCAACCTGTCGCTGCAGGTGAATCGTAGCGCCAGCCTGACCTGGGAGTTACTGGAAGGTGCCGTAGCACAACTGGGCTGGCCAGTGGCCGACCGTAACCGCAGCCAGTACCGGATGGAGCTGGAAGATGCCGATGTCGCCAGCCGGAATCTGTTCGGACGCATTGGCGCTTTTTTCAGTGGCGAGCGGCAGACGGTCTATTTGATGCTGGTTCCCAGAGTCAGCGGCACCGATATTGCCGCCGAGTACCCTGATGATCTGGTGCTCAGTGCCGAAGAAAACCGTCGACTGATGGGCGAGCTGCGAGCTGTCCTGCTCGAGGGTCGGACACCAACCAGCAGTGGCCAAACGTCTGTTCAGGAGTAACGGCGATGCGCTTTACCTCCCTGGGCAGTGGCAGTAAAGGTAACGCCACCGTGATCCAGGCAGGCACGACAACGGTACTGGTCGACTGTGGCTTTGGCTTGAAGGAAGCCGAAACCCGCTTGCAAGCCCGGGGCATCGATCCGGCGCAATTGTCTGCAATCATGGTGACGCACGAGCACGGAGATCACCTGCGCGGTGCGCCAATGCTCAGCCGCAAACACGGTGTGCCGGTCTATGCGACGCCGGGCACAGCCCGCTCGTTCAAAACACCTGTCCCGCTGTTTAAGCCCATCAACGTTCACCAGCGGTTTTGCATTGGCGATATCGAAATTGAACCGGTGACGGTGCCACACGATGCGCGCGAGCCGGTGCAGTTTGTTTTTAACTATCAACAATTCTGCATGGGTGTGCTGACCGATCTTGGCAGTATTACGCCGCTGGTCACGCGCAGCTATCAACGTTGCCAGGCTTTGCTGCTAGAATGCAATCACGACCCCGATATGTTGGCAAATGGGCCTTACCCGGCCAGTTTGAAACGGCGGGTCGGGGGTGACTGGGGGCATCTGAGCAATCAGCAGGCCGCTCAGTTGCTGTCCAGTATTGAATTAAACGGCTTGCAGCATCTGATGATTTCGCACATCAGTGAACACAACAATCACCCTGATCTGGCCATGGCAGCATTGGCGCCTGTGCTGCAAAACAATGCGGCACTGCAAGTCCATACCCTGACTCAGGATGAAGGGTGTCCCTGGATTCCCCTACAACCCGCCTAACTGACGAGGCCAAGCAATGAAAAAAACGGGTGAGCTCTACGCCGGCAAGGCAAAAACCGTTTATACCACCGACGATCCCACCCTGTTGGTGCTGGAATTTCGCAACGACACCTCGGCGTTCGACGGTGAAAAAATGGAGCAACTGGAGCGCAAGGGCCAGGTTAACAACCAGTTCAATGCGTTCATCATGAAAGCACTGCAATCGGCGGGTATTGCCACCCATTTTGTCGACCAGCTCTCAATCAATGAAAGCCTGGTACGCAACCTCGACATGATTCCGGTAGAGTGTGTGGTGCGTAATCGTGCGGCGGGCAGTCTGGTGCGTCGACTGGGTGTGACCGAAGGTCAGGAGCTAACCCCGGCGGTGTTTGAGTTCTTTCTGAAGAACGATGCCCTGCACGACCCAATGATCAACGAGTCGCACATCGCCACCTTTGGTTGGGCGAGTGAACAGGAAGTGGCGGCCATGAAGGCGCTAACCCTGCAGGTCAACAAGGTGTTAACCAAACTGTTTGCCGATGGCGGACTGGTTTTGATCGACTACAAACTTGAATTTGGCCGCTTTCAGGGCGACATTGTACTGGGCGACGAGTTCTCACCGGATGGTTGCCGCTTGTGGGATGCCCGCACCGGCGAAAAAATGGATAAAGACCGGTTCCGGCAGAACCTGGGTAATGTTATCGAAAGCTATGAAGAGGTCGGGCGCCGTATTGGCATTGAATTTCAGTCTTGAGCTAGGCTGTTTTTAAGTTTAAGTTTCGGAGTCTGGGTTATCTGCGTTGTCTGGAGTCCATGCCAGGCGCCGGGTGTACCTATCCGGGGTCGGCGTGAACCCGTCCATGGGGCCTAGACCGCAACATCCATGTTGCGGACTCCCCCGGATAGGCACACCCGGCACCTGGCACTTTGTCAGTTGCAAACGTCAGATTTGACAATTTAAGAGTAATCAGTTGTTGGTGCAGACTCTGTCTGTGAAACGTTCACATGAGGAATCACTATGAAAATTTGGATGGCCACTGCCGCTGCGGCTACTGTTTTGTTTGCGCCCCTGGCGTCTGCCAAGGTACTTATCGATATTGATGGTGGGTTGGGGTATAGCTTTAACTCGTTGAATGAAGGGTCCTTGGCGAATGACGAAATTGACCTGAAGGGTGACCAGAGTTCAGATCCAATTGGTTTGAATCAGGATGCCGAAAACGGTCTCTATGCCTGGACCAAAATCTCTGTTCCTATTTTTCCGGATGTGGGCCTGAAATATCAAAACCTCTATAGTGAAGGTACTAACTTCATTACTGATGAGGTTACCTATGGTGGTGAGAGCCAAACCTATACGGAAGAAGTTAATTCCGAATTTGACTTGAGCTATTTCGACTTGTCGTTGACCTATGGTATTCCACTACCGTTAGCCTCTGTTGATTTTGGTCTTAACTTCCGGTCGTTGATTGGCGGTTTCAGTGCTGAAGGACAAACTTCAGGCCAGTCTCTTGACACGGCTTTTGAGGTCAATGGTACCCCAATCATCGTGCCAATGTTGTATCTGGGCGGTCACTTTGACATTCCCGTGGCCGATGTTCGTCTGGGGGGGGAACTAAAAACCCTGCCTATCGGCGACACCAACATCACCGACCTGGAAGTAAAAGGCACCTGGTTTGCGCCACTACCAACCAACGTGCTTGTTAAACTCGGTATTGAAGCAGGTTACCGCAACTATGGCCTGACCATTGGTGACTCGACTCTGGGCGCAGACACATCTGAATATGCATCAGAAGTGAACTACTCCGGCTTCTTCGCCGGTGCGGCGATGAGCTTCTGATCGCGTGTTGCCAGCACCTGTGTAAAGGGTGTTAGATCGTAAAAAGCCTCCTTTGGGAGGCTTTTTTGCTTTGTGGCGCTAGGATGTAAAGCACAGTGAAACAAAGGTGAGACCTTTATGAAACCCGTGCTGGCTGCAGCCGATGTAGCCAAAGTTGAACAGGCCTGGGTTGCGCAGCAGTCCGGTGACGATGGCACTTGGCCTCTGATGGCGGCGGCAGGTGAGGCGGTAGCACAGCGAGTAATGGCTCTGAAACCCCGTGGCGCTATCTGGGTGTTGGCGGGCAAAGGCAATAACGGGGGCGACGGCTACGTTGCCGCCTGGCATTTGCAGCAGGCCGGGTTTGAGGTGTGTCTGGTCGCTCCACTCGGGCCATCCCGCCCCGGCTCGGATGCTGATCGTGCGCGGCGGCAGTGGCTCAAGGTCGGTTCAGAGCAAGCGAGATTGCCCAGTGGTGAACCCGCTGTGGTCGTCGATGCGCTGCTGGGCTCGGGCCAGAGAGGGCCCCTTAAAGAGCCCCTGGCCGCCCTGGTGGCCACTGTAAACGATTTCGCCGCCAGTCGTCTGGCCGTCGATGTGCCGACTGGCCTGAATGCCGATACCGGAGTGGTGGACGAGGCTGTTTTTCAGGCCAGCGAAACCCTGAGTTTTATTGCCTTTAAACCCGGGTTGCTAACCGGCGACGGCCCTGGTTGTGTGGGCCGCCTGGCACTGGAAACCTTGGGCGTAGAGGCGGCAGTTCTGGCGCAAAGTCTGAACCTGGCTGTACATTGGCATCTGGCAACCGCGCCAGCCTGGCCGGAGCGAGTCGCCAATGGCCACAAAGGGCACTTTGGGCAGGTTCGAATTGTGGCTGGCTCTCCAGGCATGGGTGGGGCCGGGCTGTTGGCGGCCCGGGCCGCCCTGGCAGCGGGGGCTGGTAAGGTGTTTTGGCATACGTCACCGGGCAATGCGCAAGCGGTTCTGATGGCACAGCCAGAGCTAATGACAGCAAATCCCGACGTTTCTGGCCTTCCAGAAGCGGCCGTTGTCGTACTGGGGCCGGGCTTGGGGCGCGAGCAGGAGGTGCGGGCGCGGTGTGAATTACTGACCCGACAACAGCCACGGGGTGTTCTCGATGCCGACGGCCTGGTCTGGCTGGCCGAGAACCCAACAACCCTGCCAGGCTGGGTTCTGACGCCACATCCTGGTGAAGCGGGTGTTTTGCTGGGTATCTCTACCGCCGCAGTGCAGGCAGACCGCTGCGCTGCCGCATTGGCGCTCAGTCAGCGTTATCAGGCGGTGGTGGTATTGAAGGGTGCGGGCAGTCTTATCGCCGACCAGGGGCAGCTCTGGTTCAGTCACCCGGGCACCGTGGCCATGGCGACGCCGGGCATGGGCGATACCCTGGCGGGCTGGATTGGCGGGCTCATGGCCCAGGGCTTTTCGTCACGTCAGGCAGCGCTGTCAGCCACCTGGTGGCATGCGGCGCTGGCGGCCCGGCTGGCCAGGCATCAGCGCATCGTGTTGGCGACTGATCTGCTACCGCTTATTCAGGCGGCTCGGCTGACCACTCCTGTCCCAGATCATTAACGCACTGGTTGAGCAGTCTTGTGCGCCGTTCTGAAAGTGTTTCACCGTGGATTATTGAAGTGACACATTTTGTGAGCAAACTTTGCGCATCGGCTGGTTGAGTCTATGCTGGCAACGAAAGGCGTGATCAGCGTCGAACACGCGAATTGAACAGTGAGAACATTGTGAGTTGGATCATTATACCCGAGAGACCAATGCTGTCTGCCGTGGTGTGGGTGGCTATCGCCATGATATTGGGCTCTGTGGCCCGTGCGTCTGTGGTGCGCCTGTTGAACACCCTTACTGGCTCCGTTCGACTGCTATTGCGCGCTCAGGCCAAAGCCTTTGTCGATGCCGCAGACCAGTTGGATCGTCGTAACCAGGCGGTGTTGTTGGAAATAGGTCAGCAGCGCCTGGAGCGTCGGCTGGACCGGGAGTTTCATCAGGTGTGGCAACTGATCGATCGGGACCTGGCGCAGTTTCCCCATTGGCAACGGCAGATCAGTGAACACATCAGCCAACTGGAAGAAGATTATCACAAGACGGCGGAGACCCCACCGCCAGCCCCGGACTGGCTGGATTCGATGGCCGCTGTGGTGCGCCTGAAAGAATCGCAAAATGGTAATCCTGCGTTCTCGAATGTACTTAAGCACCTTGAGTCCGACCTTAATCGTCAGCATGAGCAGGCCCTGCACAGTTATCGCAAAAGCATGAGCCACCGGCATCGCCTGTTGCATGGCATGATGCCGCAGTGGCGTAAGCTCAGCCATGCGATTGAACGGGTACGGACGGGCATTCGCAGTTTGCTGCACATGGGTCGTGACATCGACCGCCATATGGAGCAATACCAGGGCTTGTTGACAGGTGGGGATCAGCCCCGCCGGGCACTGCAGGTGTCACTGTTCGTAGAAGGTATTCTTTCTGCCGTGTTGGTGCTGTTGTGGCTTGGTGTCGCCTGGTTGAGCTTTAATCTGATGAGTGCACCGTTGCAGACGATGATGGCACCGGGTGAGCCACTTGCTGGTATGGCTATGGCCGACTGGGCTGGTTTGATGCTGCTCGGGGTGAGCATAGCCATGGGTTGGGTTCTGATGGAATTGCTGCGTATTACCCGTGTGTTCGACGGACTTTATGGTCTTGATGCCCCGGTCAGGCGCCGCCTGGTCTGGGTTCTGGTTGGCCTGTTGGTTTTGTCGGCGCTGGCTCAGGCCGGTCTGGTGTATTTGCATCAGCGGGCGGGGTTGCCGACGACCGAGCTTGAGCGGCTGATACAATACCCGGTGATTGTGTATGAAGCACCGCTGTTGGATCAGGGGCTGGTATTGGGTGCCCGTATGGTGCTCGCTTTCGTACTGCCCCTTATCCTTATTTTTTTTGCGGTTCCCTTTGAGCGCTTGTTGCACAGTCTTCGCATATCCCTGGTAGTGGTTATCGGTTTTGCGTTGCGGTTTTTGGCCTGGGTGCTCCGCTTGGCATCGGGTTGGTTGTGGTATGTAAACCGAGCTTTGCAGGCGGTATACGACGTCTTCATTAGTCTGCCACTGTGGGTTGCATTGCGCGTTAAACCTCGGGCTGAAAAACCGACGGAACAGCTAGATACTGCAGCTGAGATGCACCGGCCGGTGTAGTCATGGTAGGCTGGCCCGGCACAATATTTTGCGTCGGCTGGCCTGACGCTCCGGTCAATTACCGGTAAACGCTGTGGTGTCTGATACAGTGGCCGGTTAGACTTGAATCAGTCTTTCGATGGTGTCCGTGAGAAGGTTTCGGGTGCGTCCCGAGCCGGTGATGATCAACGTTGCGCTATCCGGGTAGTAGATATTCGATTAGCAAACCCAAACGTTGATATCGGACAGACGCCGAAAGAAATCACGGGAAGGGCAGGTCCCGCCCTGGCAATACATAGTGAGCTGGGTTGAACCCGATGCTCAAGACATAAAGGCAGGCATATAAATGCATTTGAAAAAAAGTTTGTTGGCCGGTGCGATTGCGCTGGGTTTTGTAGGATCCGTTATGGCAGAAGAGTTGAACACCGATGAGCAGAAAGCCTCTTATGGCATCGGTTTTGGCTTTGCATCAAACCTGATGCAGCAAACTCAGGGTCTGGAGCTTGATACTGAAGCACTGATTGCGGGTATCGAAGCCGCCATGGGCGGTTCTGAGACAGCACTGGATCAGGCTGAAATCAACGCCGCTATTCAGGCGTTGCAAGAAAAGCAGCAGGCCGCTATGGCTGAGCTCCAGGAGCAACAGCAAGGTCAGGTCGCGGAAAGCAAAGCGGCCGGTATCGCTTTTCTGGCAGAGAACGCTGAGCGCGACGGTGTAGCCGTGACCGATTCTGGGCTGCAGTATGAAGTGATGTCCTCAACTGACGATGGAGCATCACCAACTGCTGAAGACACTGTCCGTGTCCACTATCATGGCACGCTGATCGACGGTACGGTTTTCGACAGCTCGGTTGACCGTGGCGAACCTATCGAATTTCCGCTTAGCGGTGTGATCGCAGGCTGGACCGAAGGTGTGCAGCTGATGACTGAAGGCGACAAGTACAAGTTTTACATTCCAGCTGAACTGGCTTATGGCGACGCCAGCCCAAGCCCGACCATCCCGGCTGGCTCTGTGCTGATGTTCGAAGTCGAGTTGCTGGAAGTACTGTAGTATTTTGAAGGTACTCCGAAACCCCTGTCTGCGAGAGTCTCGCAGGTGAGGGTTTAAGGCACAAAAAAAGGCGTACCCTTGGGTACGCCTTTTTTGTTGTGTGGCTCCTCGAGCAGGACTCG
>NZ_JBBECH010000082.1:49654-65521 GCF_040881935.1 Saccharospirillum sp.
AACCTGCGACCAATAGATTAACAGTCTACTGCTCTACCAACTGAGCTATCGAGGAATAAGCTCTAACCGGCGTCATACCCCTTAGGGTAGCGTGACACCGGTGTTAAATTTTTGGCTCCTCGAGCAGGACTCGAACCTGCGACCAATAGATTAACAGTCTACTGCTCTACCAACTGAGCTATCGAGGAGCAACGGCGTTGTATTCTAGTGATTCGGTCTGATGTGTCAACACTAATGCGTTGTTTTTTTTAGGTTTTTTGCAGTCAGGTCATTATTTTCAGGGGCAAATTAAGGGTGTATTTTCAAAAATTTGATGCCGCGCCGGGTCGCACTGCCTGTCCTGATTCAGTAGAATGCCGCGCTCACTTCGCCAGCTATGGTCGAGCAAGCCCCCGTGACTTATAACGACCTCGAATTTCCGCCCTATGTCGCCGGGTGGGGCATGGCCAATGGTCATCTGCAATCCATCGTACCGTCGGTCTTCCGTCAGGTCTCGGTGCCTTATCAGCGTACCCGCCTGGAGCTGGACGACGGCGATTTTCTGGATCTGGATGAGCTGCCCGCCGATTCGGCCAAAGCCCCTCTGGTTATCATCAGTCACGGCCTCGAAGGCAACAGTCACCGGCCTTATATGCAGGGCATGGCGCGCCATTTTCATGACGCCGGCTGGCAGGTTATTGCCTGGAATTTTCGTGGCTGTAGCGGTGAAATGAACCGGTTGCCGCGCTTTTACCACAGTGGTGCCATCGCGGATCTGAAAGCAGTGATCGATCATGCTATGCAGCGAGGCGTAGAACGCATTTTTCTGGTCGGATTCAGCATGGGTGGTAATCAGACGGTACTGACACTGGCCGAGCCGGATTTACCAGATGCGGTGCTTGGAGGTGCTGCGTTCAGCGTGCCGCTGGATCTGGAGGCCTGCGCCCATGCGCTGGCCCGACCGGCACAGCGCATTTACATGCGACGCTTTTTGCGTGACCTGAAATTCAAAATTGCCGACAAAGCCGAGCGCTTTCCCGAGATGGTAAGCCTGGAAGGCTATGACGAGATTCGGAATTTCCAACAGTTTGACGACCGTTACACAGGTCCCTTACACGGCTATCGCGATGCAGAAGACTATTGGCACAGCTGTTCCAGCGCCAAAGCCCTGAACCGGCTGCGCCGACCTACCCTGGTCGTGAATGCGCTTGATGACCCGTTTCTCGCCAGCCCTTGCTATCGCAGGCCCAGCAATGCGTCGTCCAACTTACTGCTGGAAACCCCGTTGCGCGGCGGCCACGTCGGCTTCATGCGCTGGCGCCTTAACCAAACACTCTGGTCAGAGTTCCGGGCCCTGGCCTTTGCCCGAAGCTGTCTGGAAACGGCGGATTATAAAACCGGTGGCCCGGCTTTATAATCCAGTTCGTTGGTTACCTCGGCTTCGGGTGCCAAGGGGTTCGTGCTGGGTGCCGGGTAAGCCTCTCTGGATTCACGACGACCCCGAATAACCGTACCCAATGCCGCCGAACTCATGCCACGGTAGACTAAACAACCCTAGCCAAGCCACAGTCGCAAACCAGGAGCCACAATGACAGACCCGGAATTTGATCATTTGCTGGATACGCGCGGATTGAGATGTCCGGAACCGGTGATGATGTTGCATCGCCAGATCCGCAAGATGGCCGTGGATGAGGTTGTTTGTGTGGTCGCCACCGACCCGGCGACCGAGCGTGATATTCCCCAGTTTTGTGAATTTCTCAATCACACTCTGGTTCAGCATTCCAAACTGGATGATGAATACCGGTACTGGGTGCAGAAAGCGGGTCGCTGAGCGTTTTAGGCGGTCGCCGGTACATCCAGATTTGCCAGTGGCTGACGGCTGAACCAGAACAGGCGAATCACCAGTAGTGTGGCCGCGCTGGTCAGGCCGGCGATCAGGCCGATCCAGAAACCGGCGGCACCCATAGCGGGTACGATCCAGTCTGTGAAGGTTAGTACATAGCCCAGGGGCAGGCAGATGGCCCAGAATGACAGCATCATGATATACATTGGAATGCGGGTATCGCGATAGCCACGCAGGGCGCTGATGCAGGTGACTTGCATGACGTCGGCGATCTGGAAGATGGCGGCGTAGGCCAATAGCAGCCCGGCAACGGCCTGAACCTCCGGGTCGCTGGTGTACAGGCGGGCGATCAGGTCAGAGCCCAGGAAGAACAGGGTCGCATAGACAGCGGCGATGGCCATGACCAAAACCAGGGAGCTGCGGGCGTTCAGGCGGGCGGCGTCCGTTGATCTTGCACCGATCAGAAAGCTGATGCGCAGCGTCAGCGCCATGCCGAGACTCAATGGAACCATGAATACCAGGGAGACGACATTCAATGCGATTTGATGGCCCGCGACAACGACAGGCCCGAGCGGTGCCAGAAACAGGGCGATGACCGAGAAGACGCTGGCTTCGATAAAAATAGTGAAGCCAATGGGTACGCCCAGTTTCAGCACGTATTTGATATCGGCCCAGTTAGGTTTGACCCAGTCGTCGATCAGATGGAAGCGGCTGTAATGCCGGCTGCGGTTCAAGTAAATGATGAAGCCGGTCACGGCGACCCAGTTGGAAATAGCCGTTGCCCAGCCACAACCAATGCCGCCGAGTTCGGGCATGCCGAGTTTGCCGTAGATCAGAATGTAGTTCAGTGGCAGATTCAGGCCGGTGCCGAGCAGGGAGAAAGTCATAAAGGCTTTGGTATGACCAAGGCCGTCGGTCAGGCCACGCAGGGCCGCGAACACCAGAATGGCGGGTATGCCCCAGGCAAAGGCTGATAGATAGCCTTGGGTGATGCGTGCCGTGTTGGTTTCCAGTTGCAGCACATCCAAAATAGGGCGCACATTAACCAGAAACAGGATGATCAGTACCGCTGCAAAGGCGGCGATGTACAAGCCCTGCCAGGTAATCGGCATAATGCGATTCAGGGTGTTGCTGCCCCGATAACCGGAAATAATCGGTTGCAGGGCGCTCAGTGCGCCCATGAAAAACAAAAACAGGGGAACCCAGAGGCTGGTGCCAATGGCCACGCCCGACAAATCTTCGGCACTGGCGTGGCCGGCCATAATGGTGTCGATGACTCCGTTTGCCATTTGTGCCAGCTGAGCGACAAGAATCGGTCCGCCCAGCAATGCCAGCGTTTTCCACTCGCTCAGGGTGCGGCCTACCAGGCTAGCCTGGCGGATGGGTTTGGGTTGATGGCTCTGGTCCACTGCTGAATCCTTGACGTGACATACACTATTTAACACAAGCCTCGGAGTTCGATCCTGCTGTATTGCCAGGAATTCGTATCAGCTACCGGTCATGCCTCTCCGGGGTCGGCGTGAACCCGTCCATGGGGCCTAGATCGCAGCATCCCTGCTGCGAACTTCCCCGGAAAGGCACAACCGGTATCTGATACTTAACTCGATGCGAATTCCGAAATTCGGGAGTTTCAAAGGCGCGATAGTATGCGCACTTTTGGGGCGTTTCGCCATCCAGTGTCGGTTTGGCCATGCCTGACTTGCGTAGTGTTTCGCAAACAGTAAACTGCCCGGCGAACGATTCGAAGGCGAATTCATGCAGGCAGTTTCAACTCCATTCAACCTTAGCGTTGCCAGTGACTTGGGCATCTTGCCGATTGCTCAATGGGAGGCTGGCGTGACGGACCTGCTCGATTGTCTGAACCCCTGGTTGGAGCAGGGCTGGCAAACTCAGCTGGTGGCCGGTTCCGGCGAGCCAGTCTACTTGCCTGCGGCTGTGTCTGGCGGTCTTCACCAAATCGTCTTCGCCCACGGCTACTTCAACAGTGCTCTGCATGAGGCCGCCCACTGGTGCCTGGCCGGTGCCCGGCGGCGGCGGCGGGAAGATTATGGCTATTGGTACTGTCCGGACGGGCGCGATGCCGGGCAGCAGGCGGCGTTTGAGCAGGTTGAGGTAAAGCCCCAGGCCATCGAATGGTGGCTGGCCTCGGCGACCGGCCGACCGTTCCGCACCAGTACCGATAACCTGAACGGTACCCCGACCGATAATCGTCCTTTTCGACGGGCCGTGCAGCTGCAAGCCCAGCGCTACCTGGCCGACGCTTTGCCACAGCGGGCGCAAGTGGCCGTACAACGACTGTGCGAGCAGTTCAACCGGCCCTGGCCCGATGCTCGCTGTTTCACCGAGCTTCCTCGATAGCTTCCTACCAATCTATGACTGGACGGGCGAGCGATGTGTCGCTTATTGTCGGATGATTCTGAATACAAGGCAGAGGAAGAGTGCATGGCTTCAATTCAGCGCGTTAGCTTTTTGGGCTTGGGAGTGATGGGGTTTCCCATGGCCGGGCATTTGCAGCAGGCCGGGTTTGAGGTGTGTGTCTACAACCGTACCGCCAGTAAGGCGGCTAAATGGGTAGAGGCTTACGGTGGTAGCGAGGCTGACACACCGGCCGGGGCTGCTCAGGACGTCGATGCAATTCTGGTGTGTGTCGGTAATGACGACGATGTGCGTTCCATCTTGCTGGGAGAGGGCGGGGCTCTGGCCCACGCCCGGCCAGGCACATTGATTATCGATCACACCACCACCTCGGCCGACCTGGCGCGTGAACTGGATGCCGCCTGTCGCGAGAAGGGTCTGTCTTTTATCGACGCACCGGTGTCGGGCGGGCAGGCGGGGGCCGAAAATGCCCAGCTGAGCATCATGTGCGGTGGCGAACCTGAGGCTTTTGAGAGCGCTCAGCCTTTGTTTGACGCCATTGGCAAGCAATCCCGTCTGCTCGGGCCCGCAGGCAGCGGCCAGCTGTGTAAAATGGTCAATCAGGTGTGCATTGCCGGTATTTTGCAGGGCCTGGCCGAAGGCATTAGCCTGGCCAAAGCGGCTGGTTTGAACATTGAGGATGTCCAGCAGGTATTGGGCGGTGGCGCGGCCCAAAGCTGGCAACTGAACAACCGGGCCCTGACCATGGCGGAAGACACGTTCGATTTCGGCTTCGCCATCGACTGGATGCGCAAAGACCTGAACTATGCCCTGGCCGAAGCCAGCCGACTGGGCCTTGAACTGCCGGTGGCGACCGAAGTTAATGGTTACTACCGGGAATTGCAGGATGCCGGCATGAACCGCTGTGATACCTCGGTCCTGATTCGCCGCTTGGCGCCGGAATGGCCCGGAAAATAACCGGCTCGTTTGCCTTTTTAACCGTTGCTTCCTTTGGCGGGGGTCGATCGTGTTGAAAAGGTCGAGAGTGCGTAAAAAGTGCGCTACAATCGGCACCGCTTGCGCAGACGCGGGAGTAGCGCCCAGTCTAAAATCGGCGCTGCGGGCCCAGCCCCTGCTCCCGGTACGGTGATTGACTGGCTTATGAAGCCCGGCCCGAGCCCGGTGGCAAACCCGAAAAACGAGCGCAAGTGTGTTGACAATAAACGGGCTTATGGCCCTTGTTGTGTTCTTTAGTAAGGCATTACCGCCGAAGCCCGCCACCCCCCGATGTGTTACAACCGGGTGGCCTTCGGACAACGAAGGGTAACGACCCATATTGCCGGTCCTGACAGGACGGACGGGTCAGTTGCCGTAAAACCAACAGGTACCCAGCCGGTGAATCGCTGAGTGCCTCCAACTATATTGGTCTGTGTGAATCTGTGACAAGTCAAGCTAGAAAACCTCGTAAACCCCGTTGGCACATTTCTCAATTCAAAGTTCCCGAAGAACCCGGCAAAGTTCGTTTTCACGATCTGTTTTTGCCCATCGC
The DNA here is from genome assembly GCF_040881935.1 of Saccharospirillum sp. NCBI lineage: Bacteria > Pseudomonadati > Pseudomonadota > Gammaproteobacteria > Oceanospirillales > Saccharospirillaceae > Saccharospirillum > Saccharospirillum sp. Next base: position 55,381 of record NZ_JBBECH010000082.1, read on the forward strand.
TCTGATGCGCGCCATCCATGAAATGAACTACCAGTATTGCAGCCCCATCCAGGCGATGACGCTGCCTTATACGCTGGCAGGGCACGACTGCATTGGCAAGGCGCAAACCGGTACTGGTAAAACGGCGGCCTTCCTGATCACCGTTATTACCGACCTGATGGAGCATCGTTTGCCGGAGCAGTACGCCGGTGAACCCCGCGCCCTGATTCTCGCCCCGACACGTGAGCTGGCGCTGCAAATTGCCGACGATGCCAAAGCCCTGACCAAGCACAGCCGCCTGAAAGTGGCCGCTCTGGTCGGCGGTATGGATATGGACAAGCAGCGCAAGCAGCTGGAAGAGAGCCGACTCGACATACTGGTCGCCACGCCGGGTCGTCTGATCGACTTTATGAATCGCAAGCAGGTGTTCTTGGATCAGGTTGAAACCCTGGTGATCGATGAAGCCGACCGCATGCTCGACATGGGCTTCATTCCAGACATCAAAACCATTGTTCGGGCGACGCCGAAAACCGAAGAGCGTCAGACGCTGCTGTTCTCGGCCACCTTCTCCTACGACATCCTTAATCTGGCCGAACGCTGGACGCAGGAGCCAGTACGGGTTGAAGTGGAACCGACAATAAAAACCGCCGAAGACGTTGAGCAACATGTCTATCTGGTGACGACGGCTGAAAAATACCCGCTGTTGCGTCACGTGCTGCGTCAGCCGAATGCCGACCGGGTGATGGTGTTCGCCAACCGCCGCGACATCGTTCGGGACCTGAGCGAGCGCCTCGGCAAAGACGGCATTCAATGCGAAGTGCTGTCGGGCGAAGTGCCCCAGGCCAAGCGCATCAAAACGCTCGACAACTTCAAGGAAGGCAAGGTACCCGTGCTGGTCGCGACCGATGTCGCTGGCCGCGGCATTCATGTTGAAGGCGTATCGCACGTCGTCAACTACACCTTGCCGGAAGATGCCGAAGACTACGTGCACCGCATTGGCCGTACCGGTCGTGCTGGCGCCAAGGGTGTCTCCATCAGCTTCGCCTGTGAAGACGATTCCTTCCAGATACCTGCGATTGAAGACTACATCAAGCGCAAGATCGAGCTGGAACAGCCACCGGTAGAGTGGCTGGCTGAAATTGGTGAGACCACCCCGCTGTCAAAAGCCGAAGAAGACGCGAAACAGGGTGCTGATGCGGAGCAAGGCACTGACGTAACACAAGGAAAAGACGCGGAACAGGTTAACGACGTAGAACATGAAAAAGACGTTGAAACCGGTGCCAGTGCCGAGTCGCAAGAGACTGTGAACTCTGAATCCGATGATGCCGATCCGGTTGAAGCGGACGATGATCGGGGTAACCGTAAAGACGGTTCTGTTTAAATGCCCAATGCACAACCGGGGCTGCGCATCGTCGCTGACGAGAACATGCCCCATGTCGAGCCCTGGTTCTCAGGGCTCGCGGCTTTTCTGACCCGGCTGCCGGGTCGCTCTCTTTCCCGATCCGATCTTATCAACGCTGACGTTCTGCTGGTGCGTTCCGTCACCACGGTTAACGCCGAGCTACTCGAGGGTACGCCTGTGCGGTTCGTGGGCAGTGCCACCATCGGTACCGATCATATCGATCAGGACTTTCTGGCGGAGCAGGGTATTGCCTTTCACCATGCGCCTGGCTGCAACGCTCAGTCCGTTGTCGATTGGGTGCTGTCTGTGTTTTCCCGTCTGCATCTGGATCTGGAGTTACCCTGGTGGCAACAGACCATTGGTGTGGTGGGTGCAGGCAACGTCGGTGGCAAGCTGGTTGAGCGCTTGCAAACCCTGGGCGTTCGCACTCTGGTGTGTGATCCACCCAAAGCTGAGCAAAGCGGGCAGGGCGGCTTTGTTGATTTACGCACCTTGCTTTTGGCCTCTGACATCGTTTGCATGCACGCGCCGCTAACCAGAGAAGGCGAGCACGCGACAGAAGGCATGATCGGTGAGGAGCAACTTGCCTGGCTAAAATCAGGTGCCTGGCTGATCAACGCCGGTCGTGGCCCTGTGATCCAGGAAGCCCCCCTGCAAGCAATGCTTGATGCCGAAAAGATAAAGGCAGTGCTCGACGTATGGCCAGACGAACCCCGGGTAAGTGAAGCCTTGCTCAATGCGGTTTATCAAGCCAGCCCACATGTGGCTGGCTACAGCCAGGAAGGCAAATGGACAGGTACGCGGATGTTGGCAGAGGCACTGTATCAGTGGGCAAACCAGCCTTTACCGCCGGGGCCGGACTTGCCTGAAGGCCCCATGCTCGACGCCCACTTTTTCGACGCCGACACCCCGGAACAATTGGGCAGTGAGCTGATTCAGGCCCTGCACGACCCGGCCCGTGACACTGTCGCGATGCGCTACGCTCTGGATAACGGCATCGTTCAGCCCGCCGTCTTCGACAGTCTGCGCAAACATTACCCGAAACGCCGGGAGCTGGCGGCGGCCAGGTTGGTGAATGTGCCTGAGGAATCACGGGACTGGCTCAGCAAACTGGGGTTTTGCGCTTTAGATTGCTGACCCGCCTCCACAGTCGATTCATGCTAAGTCCGACAGACTCCTAGCCCAGCATAGAGAGTTCCAGTTCACTAGCGTCAGCCAGGCTGTTTAACCGCCAGTGCTACCCCCACCACAGCGACCGCAATGCCGGTCAGGGCCACGAGACCCAGGCTTTCACCGAACAGTATCCAGGCTTCTATCGCGGTGACCGGTGGTACCAGATAAAACAGGCTGGCTACACGGGATGCGGCGCCACGGCGGATCAGGGTCATCAGCAGCAGAATGGCAGCGATCGATAGACCGAAAATCAACCAGAGTAACGCCAGGGTGAAGGTTGGCGTCCAGTCGATGACTCGCGTCTCGAACAGCCAGGCGCCGAGTCCGAGTATCAGGCAGGCTCCCAGATATTGTATGAAGGTACCGGTCACCAGAGGCATGCCGGTGCAGTAGCGTTTCTGATAAAGCGTACCGACGGAAATGCCCAGAAGAGCGGAAAACGCGCTCAGTATGGCGACCCAGCCAAAACCGACAAACAGCTGGCCTGGGTTGTTAATATCCAATTGCTCGGACATTACCAGAACAATGCCGGCAAGCCCCAGGAGTATGCCCAGCCATTGCCGGCCGTTGATGGTTTCACTCAACCAGAAACGCGCCAGTATTGCGGTTACCAGTGGCTGTAACCCGACGATCAAAGCCGTTACCCCAGCTGGCATGCCAAGACCGATGGCGGTAAACACGGCGCCCAGATACAACCCGTGCACCAACATACCGGCGATTCCAATATGCAGCCAGAGCCGAGGCTCCCGGGGCCAGCGTTCATTGAGAAATTGTATCAGTACAAACAGCACGGCCAACACACATACAAAGCGTACAAACAGGAAGGTGTAGGGCTCGGCATAGGGCAGGCCGTATTTGGCGCCGATGAAGCCAGTGCTCCAGAGCAGGACAAAAAGGATGGGCGTAGCTTTTAGCCACAGACCGCGAGCCGTGTAAGACGTCATTCAGTTTCCCGGTTCGCCAACCGCAAGGCTGGCATCAAAAGGAGTTATCGATTGGGCCGGTGCGCCATCAACAGCCGGCGCAGGATATCTTCGGTCATATCGGAGGAGCCTTCCTGCAACGCAATGCGCAATTCGTCGATGCGGGAAACGCCGCCCTCGACGGGGTCGATCTGGCTGAGCAGGCGAAACCCATCGAGCGTCAGTACGCAGTGGTTTATCGCCAGCGATCGCTCGTGATCACTGTAGCGCATCAGGCCTTCCTCGGTCAGCCACAGCACGGTATTGAAGCAGGCCATGTGACGGTCGCTGTGCAGGCCGTATTCGTCGGGCGTATCCGGGCCGCTAATGTCTTCAATGTAAACCGACACCCGGCGCGGAAAATGGCGGTACAGGGTCACCAGTATGCGCGCCATGTCGTTGTAGAATTCCGTGATGTGAATATCCAGCATCGGATTCCCTCTGGCTTTGTTCAATAAAACCTGATGGTGCGAATCAGGCCTGGGTATAGTGGCTGAAAAAGCGTTCAAGCCGGTTCATGGCATCGTTCAGTACTTCACGCGGTGGCAGAAACACCAGCCGGAAGTGGTCAACGTCTGGCCAGTTAAAGCCACGACCGTGCACCACCAGCATTTTTTCCTGGCGCACCAGGTCCAGCACCAGCCGTTCATCGTCGGTTAGCTTGAATTTCTGCTTGTCCATTTTAACAAACATATAGAGTGCGCCTTTGGGCTGCACGCAGCTGAGGCCGGGAATGGCTTCGATGCGTTCATAACACAGGTCACGCTGATCGCGCATGCGCCCACCTGGGATGACCAGGTCGTTGATACTCTGATAACCGCCCAACGCCGTTTGTATTGCGTATTGGGCCGGAACATTGGCGCACAGCCGCATGCTGGCCAGCATGTTTAACCCCTCGATAAAGTCGACCGCCTTGTGTTTTGGACCACTGACGACAAGCCAGCCGGAGCGAAACCCGGCCAGCCGGTACGATTTGGACAGGCCATTGAAGGTCAGCGTCAGTACATCCTGTGACAGGGCGGCGAGGCAGTGATGTTCGACGTCGTCGTACAGGATCTTGTCGTAGATCTCATCGGCCAGAATCACCAGGTTGTGTTGGCGCGCAATTTCCACGACATCGAGCAGCAGCTGTTTGGAGTAGACCGCGCCAGTCGGATTGTTCGGGTTGATCAGCACAATGGCCTTGGTGCGCTCGGTGATCTTGCTGCGGATGTCGTCCAGGTCTGGAAACCAGTTGGCGCCTTCGTCGCAGTGATAATGTACGGCTTTGCCGCCGGAAAGGGTGACAGCGCCGGTCCACAGCGGGTAGTCGGGTGCGGGTACCAGTACTTCATCGTCGGTATTGAGCAGGCCCATACAAGCCAGCTGGATCAGCTCGCTGACACCATTGCCCAGGTATATGTCGTCGATCTCAACACCCTGAACGTCGCGCTGCTGGTAGTATTGCATAACCGCCTTGCGCGCGGGGTAGAGACCTTTTGAATCGCTGTAGCCTTCGCCCTGCGGTAAATTGCGGATAACATCGGTAATAATTTCGTCCGGGGCGTCAAAACCGAAAGGTTTGGGGTTGCCAATGTTCAGCTTTAAAATACGGTGGCCTTCATCCTCCATGCGCCGGGCTTCGTCGAGCACGGGCCCGCGAATGTCGTAAAACACATTGGCCAGCTTGTGAGATTTATGCAGCGTTTTCATGGCACTCCTGAGGATGCAACGGATCAAACCGGGGATAATGGCCGGAACATGATTGACAATCGATAATTAGGCTAGGAGTCCGACAGACTCCTGGTGTATGTGGTTGTGGCTCTCTGGTGACTGTGCCAGCCTTGAGGGTCCAAACTACAACGTATTGGCGCTGAGTATAAGGCGACGCCAGACACTTTCCTATGGGAGACCCGCATGACAGACAAAATTGTGAAGACCGACGACCAGTGGCGTGCGGAACTGACGCCGGAACAGTACCAGATGACGCGTCACGCCGGAACCGAACGACCCTTCTCCGGGGCTTACTGGGATACCACGACGCCCGGGTTATATCGCTGCGTGTGCTGTGGTACCGAGCTGTTCCGTTCCGATACCAAATTTGACGCAGGCTGCGGCTGGCCGAGCTTTTATGAGTCCCTGAACCGGGACGCCATCATCGAGCGTGAAGACAGTACGCATGGCATGACCCGCATTGAGGTGCTCTGTGCCCAGTGTGAAGCCCACCTCGGGCACGTGTTTCCGGATGGTCCGGCCCCAACCGGGTTGCGCTACTGCATTAATTCAGCCTCGCTAAATCTGGAAGAAGACTGAGCCTCTGACTTAAAAATTTAAGTGGACTCACAGTTCGAGCGGCGGGTGCCGGTGGTGCCTCTGCGGGGGAGTCCGCAGCATGGATGGATTTACGCCGACCCCGCAGAGGCACCACCGGTAGTCGACGCGTACCACGGCCACTGACCCCGGCAAGCCACTTAATTAGTCAACCTTCCAACTTGCTCCTCAACTATTCGTTTTGATCACGAAACGATGTTCGAGCCGGACAAGCCTCTGTTTCCCGTCGAATTACCCCTCTCAATGTAAAAGAAAGTGTCAACTTGGCCCTTGAACTTTAGGGGTCGATGCATTAAGTTGTTTTATATTGAACAACCAATCAAAAAAGAATTGTGGTCATTTGGTGGTAATATCCGATCAATTAAGATTCTTTTCATTGAGTCAGGATGAGTAAAAACGCTATGCCAAAGGTCGGAATGGAACCCATAAGACGCAAGCAACTGATCGACGCGACGCTCGAATCGATTGGTGAAGTGGGTTACAGCGCAACTACCGTACAGAGCATTGCTCGCCGGGCCGGTGTGTCGGCCGGCATCATTGCGCATTATTTTGGTAACAAGCTGGGGCTTCTGGAAGCGACCATGCTGGACTTGCTGCAGCAACTTAAAATCGACTTGCTAGCCCGTTTGCCGGACAACCCGACCCCGCAGGACCGGCTTGCCGCCATCATTGCCACCAACTTTTCAAAAACACAAACCGACAGTCTATCGGCCAAGACCTGGCTGGCGTTTTGGAGCAGTGCCATGCACGAACCGGCGTTCGCCCGGTTGCAGCAAATTAACAAATCGCGCCTGCACAGCAATCTGAGAGTCAGTTTCAAGGCGCTCGGTCACGACGATCCGCACCTGGCCGCCACCTCGCTGGCCGCACTGATCGACGGCTTGTGGTTACGTGGCGCGCTTACACAGGAAGGCATCGACGCCGAGCAGTGCATCGCGGTGTGCCGTCATCATGTGAACCAGATGATTGCCTCGATTCCGACCAAACCCACTTTACTGAAGGAGTCTGCCTGAAATGACAGCCCCAGCCACGCCTGCCTTGCTGCAGTCTTTTATCGATGGCGCTTATCGCCCCAGCCAGTCCGGTGAAACCTTTCCGGCCATCAACCCGGCCACTGGTGCTGTTTTGTATCAGGTTGAGCAGGCCGATGCTGTTTTGGTGGATGCCGCTGTGCAATCGTCGCAACGCGGGTTTGCGACCTGGTCGGCCATGACCGCGATGGAACGCACCCGTATTCTAAACAAAGCCGTAGCGCTGTTGCGCGAACGCAATGATGAACTGGCCCGGCTAGAAGTGCTGGATACCGGCAAACCCTGGCAGGAAGCCAGTGTGGTAGATGTGGTCACCGGTGCCGATGCCATCGAATATTACGCGGGGTTAACCTCGGCAATCGAAGGCACACACCACGACCTGGGCGGCGATTTTTTCTATACTCGACGCGAACCGCTGGGCGTGTGCGCAGGCATTGGTGCCTGGAATTACCCTTTGCAAATCGCTTGTTGGAAAGCCGCACCGGCGCTGGCCTGTGGCAACGCCATGGTGTTTAAACCCTCGGAAGAAACGCCCATGGGCGCGGCCAAATTAGCTGAAATATTTTATGAGGCAGGCGTACCAGCGGGCGTGTTTAACGTGGTGCAGGGCGACCATCGCGTTGGTCAGGCACTGACCGGCCACCCGGATATAGCCAAGGTGTCGTTCACCGGTGAAGTGGGTACCGGTAAAAAAGTTATGGCCGATTCGGCGCGCACGCTTAAAGACGTCACCATGGAACTCGGTGGCAAGTCCCCGCTGATCATATTCCCCGATGCCGATCTCGACAACGCCGTGGGCGCTGCGCTGCTGGCCAATTTCTACACCCAGGGCGAAGTGTGCACCAACGGCACCCGCGTCTTTGTGCATGCGGACATTTACGACGCCTTTTTGGAACAAATTAAAGAGCGTACCGAACGCAATGTGGTGATCGGTGACCCGATGCATCCGGACACCAATCTCGGTGCACTGATCTCTGCGGATCATCAGGCCAAGGTCGTGGCGGCCATCAAAGCGGGCGTCGAGGCCGGTGCTCGCCTGGTAACCGGCGGTGAAGCGGTTCAGCCCAAAGGCTGCGAGCAGGGTTATTTTGTACAACCCACGGTGTTTGCTGACTGCACCGATGACATGCCCCAGGTACGTGACGAAATTTTCGGGCCGGTAATGTCGGTGCTGAAATTCAACGATGAAGCCGAGGTTATTGCGCGCGCAAACAATACCGAATACGGCCTGGCGGCTGGTGTATTTACCAGCAATATCCAGTGTGCGCATCGTGTGGTGGGCCAGTTGCAGGCGGGTATCTGCTGGATCAACGCCTATGGCAACTCTCCGGCCGAGATGCCAGTAGGTGGGTACAAGCATTCTGGCATTGGCCGCGAAAACGGTCTGGCGACCTTGAATCACTATACCCAGATTAAATCGGTTTACGTGGGCATGGGGCCGGTTGAGTCACCTTTTTAACAGCGATGTGTTTTGTAGCGTCGTATGACATGAAATTTAAGTGGTATTAAATCGATATGACTGTTTCGTTTGATCAGACAACGGATTACATCATCGTGGGTACGGGGTCGGCCGGGTGCGTCCTGGCCAATCGGCTCTCGGAAGACAGCGATGTTGAGGTAGTGGTGCTGGAAGCCGGCCGCAAGGACGACACCTGGAAAATACACATGCCAGCGGCGCTCACTTATAACCTCAGTGGTGAGAAATACAACTGGTATTATCACACCGAACCGCAAGCCCATATGAACAACCGCAAACTGTACTGGCCGCGTGGCAAAGTGTGGGGCGGCGGTTCTTCGCTGAACGCCATGGTCTATATTCGTGGCCACGCCTACGATTACGATCGTTGGCAGGAAGAGGGCGCCGAAGGCTGGTCCTATGCCGATGTGCTGCCCTATTTTCGCAAAGCGGAAACCCGTGAAGTGGGTACCGATGAATATCGCGGTGGTGAAGGCCCGTTGAACGTACACACCGGTGACCACCCCAACCCTCTGTTCGATGCCTTTATCGAAGCCGGTCAGCAAGCTGGCTATCCGCACACCAGCGATATGAATGGCTACCAGCAAGAAGGCTTTGGGGTCATGGATATGACCATCAAGCAGGGTAAACGCTGGAACACCGCCCAGGCCTATCTGCGTCCGGTACTGGACCGTCCCAATCTGCGTGCTGAGACGGGTGCCATGGTGCAACGCATCCTGTTCGACGGCGATACCGCCGTGGGTGTCGAATACCTGCAGAATAACAAAATGGTGCGGGTGAAGGCCCGCCGGGAAGTCATTCTCAGTGGTGGCGCCATCAACTCACCGCAACTGCTGATGCTGTCGGGTATCGGTGATGAGACTGACTTGAAGGCACTTGGTATAGAGGTTGTTGCACACCGCCCTGGCGTTGGTCAAAACCTGCAGGACCATCTGGAGTTGTATGTGCAGCAAGCCTGCACGCAACCACTGACGCTCTACAAATACACCCATCAGCCGCACAAAACGATCGCTGGTGTGACCTGGTTTATCGACAACGACAAGGGCGCTTGTCGCACCGCGCACCTTGAAGCTGGTGGTTTCATCCGCTCCGAAGCGGGCGTTCGTCATCCAGATCTGCAGTTTCATTTTTTGCCGTCACAAGTCATCGATCACGGCCGGGTAGATCCCGAGGTGCATGCATACCAGTGCCACGTAGGTCCGATGCGCCAAACCAGTCGCGGTTATTTAAAGCTCAAATCCAGCAACCCGGCCGATCACCCGATTATTCAGCCTAACTTGCTGAGCACCGAGCGTGATCGCTGGGAAATGCGTCAGGCGGTAAAACTGACCCGGGAGATTCTGGCACAACCGGTTTTTGAACCGTTTCGCGGTGAAGAATTGCAGCCGGGTTCTAACGTCCAGAGCGATGCAGATATTGACGCCTTTGTGCGCGAAAAAGCCGACAGTGCCTATCACCCGTCTTGCACTTGCAAGATGGGGGCGGCGGATGACCCTGTGGCTGTTGTGGATAGTGAGGCACGCGTTTATGGCGTGAATAACCTGCGCGTTGTCGATGCGTCCATTATGCCGAGTGTCGTCAGCGGCAACCTGAACGCACCGACCATCATGCTGGCCGAGAAATGTGCAGATCATATTCGCGGCCGCGTGCCAATTACACCGTCGACAGCAGCGGTATGGGAACACCCCGAATGGAAAACGGCGCAACGTTAAGGCGTTAAATGATTTTTTAATTTAACTCTAGTTTCGAAGTTCGCTAGGGAGACTAGCACCGGGTGCCGGGTATGCCTCTGTGGGGTAGTCCGCAG
>NZ_JBBECH010000083.1:0-63450 GCF_040881935.1 Saccharospirillum sp.
GGGTCTCCCCATGCGAGAGTAGGTCATCGTCAAGCTTTTAATACCACCCCAGGCCAGTGATGGTCTGGGGTTTTTTTTATGGGTTGAGTAATACCCTTATTACAGCGAATGGTTTTTCAACGGCGTCTGAACTCGTTATACTTCGCCCACCTTCGAATTCGATTAAATAAAACGGGTCTGATATGAAAAAATTGCTAGGTCTGATCACCGTTACCCTGCTGGCTGGATTTGCCTGGGGTGAGTCTTATGAAGATCAGGTGCGTGAGCGCCTGGCTCCTGTTGGTAATGTATGCGTTGAGGGACAGGAGTGTGAAACTGCCACCGTCGCGGCTGCAGAACCACAAAGCTCCGAACCGCGCAGCGGTGATCAGGTATACAGTGCCGCCTGTGCCGCCTGTCATGCTACTGGTGCGGCTGGCGCGCCTGTCTTTGGTGAAACTGACCAGTGGTCAGCTCGACTGGAAAAAGGTACAGAGGCGCTTTACAGCAACGCCATCAACGGGATTGGCGCTATGCCGGCTAAAGGCGGTAACGCGAGCCTGAGCGATGAAGAAGTTCAGGCTGCTGTTGATCATATGATCGCGGCCGTCGAATAATCAGTCGTTTGGCGGAAGGCTCAGGCTGGCCCAGCTTAGACTGAGCCACCAAAGCTTCAGATTTTAACAGTCCCGATACACAAGGCGGTTTACCGCCTTGTTTGGTTTCTGGCATGCCCGGTTCTACCAGCGATATAGCCCACCCTCTTTACCCGTTTGCAGCTTATAGTGCAGCCTTCAAATTATCTGAAGGCCGGGGTCAGTTTCTTCTGCTTTGATACCCATTTGATACCGCTATTATGGTGACATCAGAAGCCGAGGCTATTCTATCGGAGCGGCTCGTTACCCCGGTGTCTTCATGCAGGTTAATGTGTGGAGGCAGTGACCATCAGAGGAGTACACCATGGGGCTTTTAGTAAATGGACAGTGGCAAGACAAGTGGTACGACACCAGCAAGAGCGGTGGCAAGTTCGAGCGTGAAGATGCGCACTTCCGTAATTGGGTAACCAAAGATGGCGAAGCCGGTCCTTCGGGTCGTGGCGGTTTTAAGGCCGAGAGTGGGCGCTACCACCTGTATGTGTCCATGGCCTGCCCCTGGGCGCATCGCACCATGATCTTTCGCAAGCTGAAGGGTTTGGAAGATCATATTGGCATATCGGCTGTGCATCCGGACATGCTCGATCATGGCTGGACCTTTGAAGGGCCGAAGCTCGACAGCCCCACGGTAATAGGGGATAACCTGCACCAGAGTCGGCTCTATCATGAACTCTATACGCGGGCTAAACCTGATTATACCGGCCGGGTAACCGTGCCTGTGCTGTGGGATACCGAGCAAAACACCATTGCCAGTAACGAGAGTGCCGAGATCATTCGCATGTTGAACAGCGAGTTCGATCATATTACCGGCAATGACCTCGACTTCTACCCCGAAGCATTGCGCGCAGAGATCGACGAGATCAACGGGCGGGTCTATAACACGGTTAACAACGGCGTATACAAGAGTGGCTTTGCGACCACTCAGGAAGCTTACGAAAAGGCGTTCGACGAGCTGTTCGACAGTCTGGACTGGCTTGAAGATCGCCTGAACACTCGTCGGTACCTGGTCGGTGATCAGGTAACCGAGGCAGACTGGCGACTGTTTACCACCCTGGTCCGGTTCGACCCGGTGTATGTGGGGCATTTCAAATGCAACCACAAGCGCATTGAGGACTACCCGAACCTCCAGAACTACGTACGGGATCTTTATCAGCAACCGGGCATTGCTGAAACGGTGGATCTGGTGCATATCAAGCGCCACTACTATTACAGCCACAAAACCATCAACCCGCACGGTGTTGTCCCGAAAGGCCCTCACCTGAGCTTTGATGCACCTCACGACCGGAATCGGTTCAATAACTGAACGGTTCGCTGGTGACTAACCAGCGCCTTGGTCGGCGCTGGTTTCTCCGTCATGCTGGCTGGGGTATCATCCGCACTCGGTTTTAGCGGATATCCACTACATGATTCACCCTCAATTTGACCCGGTAGCTCTGGCTCTGGGGCCTCTTCAAATCCAGTGGTATGGCCTGATGTATCTGGCCGGTTTCGCCGCTGGCCTGTACCTGGGAATCTGGCGTGCGCGCAAACAGCCGTGGCGCGGCTTTACTCCGGAACAGGTTCAGGACCTGCTGTTTTACATCGTCGTGGGCATCATCGTCGGCGGTCGCGTCGGCTACGTGCTGTTCTACAACCTCGATCAATTCTTCCAGAACCCGCTCTATCTGTTTCGTATCTGGGAAGGCGGCATGAGCTTCCACGGCGGCTTCCTGGGGGTTTGCCTGGCGGTGATTCTGTTTGCCCGCAAGACCGGCAAACCTATTTTTGCAGTCGGTGACTTTGTTGCGCCACTGGTCCCGCCGGGTATTTTCTTTGGCCGACTGGGTAATTTCATCAACGGGGAGCTCTGGGGCCGCCCCACTGACGTTTCCTGGGGCATGATATTCCCGCAGATCGATGGTCTGGTGCGTCATCCGTCGCAACTCTACCAGATGGCTGGAGAAGGCCTTGGGCTGTTTATCCTGATGTGGTGGTTCAGCCGTAATCCACGGCCGCGTATGGCGGTATCGGGCCTGTTTATGGTGGGCTATGGTGTGTTCCGCACCGCTGCAGAGTTTTTCCGGGAACCGGACGAGCACCTGGGCATTCGCGCATTGGGCTTTCTGACGCAAGGCATGATTCTGAGCATTCCGATGATTTTGATCGGTGTACTGATGCTGGTCTGGGCTTACCGTCGCAATGTGTTTGATACAGCTTCTGTGGCTGCATCCGGCGATTCGGCGGCAAAGCCGACGTCAACAGGTAAAGCCAGCAAAACCACTTCCAAAAAGCAGTCCGGCAAGTCGGGCAAGGGCAAGCGTACATGAAACAGTATCTGGATTTGATGCAGCGCATCAAAGACGAAGGCACGCGCAAGGCCGATCGAACCGGTACTGGTACGATCAGTATTTTCGGTCACCAGATGCGGTTCGATCTGAATCAGGGATTCCCTCTGGTCACCACCAAGAAACTGCATTTACGCAGCATCATCCATGAATTGCTGTGGTTCCTGAGCGGCGACACCAACATTCAATACCTGAAAGACAACGGGGTGCGTATCTGGGATGAATGGGCCGACGAGCAGGGTGACCTCGGGCCGGTATATGGCCAGCAATGGCGACACTGGCGCACGCCGGATGGCGACACCATCGATCAGATCAGCCAGGTGATGCACACCCTGAAAACCAACCCGGATAGCCGGCGTATGCTGGTCGTTGCCTATAACCCGGCTGATGTTGACAAGATGGCGCTGCCACCGTGCCACAGCCTGTTTCAGTTTTACGTCGCCAATGGCCGACTCAGTTGCCAGCTGTATCAGCGCTCGTGTGATGTGTTTCTCGGCTTGCCGTTCAACATAGCCAGTTATGCGTTACTGACCCATATGGTGGCGCAGCAGGCTGGCCTTGAAGTGGGTGATTTCGTCTGGAGTGGTGGGGACGTTCATTTGTACCTGAATCACCTGGAACAGACAGATTTGCAACTGAGTCGTGAGCCATACCCCTTGCCACAATTACGACTGGCACGGAAACCGGAGTCGTTATTTGACTACCGGTTCGAAGATTTTGAGATTCTCGATTATCAGTCACATCCGCACATCAAGGCTGAAGTCTCGGTCTGAACCGGTGTGCTGCCCCGGGCCTGTGATATGAGCGCAGCACCACTATTGAACACCCTTCAGCGCATCGCTGGTTAAGGAATACCATGCCCAACACTGTCACGACACCGACTGCAGACCGACTGCAGCCAGAGCAATTAAAAGCCCAGGTATCGCTGGAACACCTGCTGATTGAAACCTCGGACGACCTTGAAGGTGTGAGTGGCTTTCTTGGCCAGCCGCGCGCGAAAGATTCGCTCGAATTCGGCATCGCCATGCGCGGCTCCGGTTACAACCTCTATGTAATGGGAGCCTCCGGCACGGGGCGCCAGTCACTGGTTTCCAAGTATGTTAAAGACCTGGCCGACACTCAGCAATCGCCGACCGAATGGGCCTACATCAATAACTTTGAAAACGTCCGGGAACCGATGACGCTCGAGTTGCCTGCCTCACGCGGTGACGATTTACTGAAAGCCATCAACGGCTTTATCGGTGAACTGATGGACACCTTCCCGGCGGCATTTGAAAACCCAACCTATCAGCGCAAACGTACCTCCATCGACCGTGAGTTCAATCAAAAGTACGATGCTGCCATGGCCGTGGTTGAACGGTTTGCCAATCAACATGAAATTGCCGTCGTCTCGGATGGTAATTCCGTTATGTTGTTGCCGGTGATTGATGGCAAAGCGCTGGATGAAACCGAATTCGCACAACTGCCGGAAGAACTGCGCAGCGAGTTTCAGCGACGCATCGGTGAAATTGAAGAGCACCTCAACGAGCAATTGCTGGAGATGCCAACCTGGCGTCGTACCAGCTCTGAAAAATTGCGCGAACTGAATAATGAAACGGTACAGCAAGCCATTAAACCGCTGCTGAAAGAACTGGAAGTGCGCTACCAGAGCCAGTTGTCGGTACTGCGCTACCTGCGTGCCGTTAAACAGCATCTGCCACCGCTGATCCTGGAATTGTACTCTGATGAGCTGGGTCTGGAGGTGCGTTCAGACCAGGAACGCAAGCAGACGCTGCAAACCTATTTACGCCCCAATTTGCTGACCCAGCACGAAATGAACGCCGGTGCACCGGTGGTGTATGAAATGCTGCCGACCTACCAGAACCTGTTCGGTCGTATTGAATACAGCACTCAGCAGGGCATCCCTGTTACCAATTTTCAGTTGATTCGGCCGGGTAGTTTACTGCGTGCCAATGGTGGCTATTTAATTCTGGATGCCGAAAAACTGTTGATCGAACCCTTTGCCTGGGAAGCACTGAAGCTGGCACTGAAAACCAAGCAAATCAAAATGGAATCGCCGTTTATTGATGCCTCACTGATGCATACGATTACGCTCAGCCCCCAGAGCATTCCATTGAACGTGAAAGTCATTCTGATCGGCTCGCGTGAAATATACTATCAGTTGCAAGAATGGGACCCCGAGTTCAATGAACTGTTTCGGGTGCCTGTTGATTTCGACAACTTTATTCCGCGTAGCGCCGAGACCGTCGATAACCTGATTCTGCGCATTAAGGCCTATGGCGATGACAAGGGATTTCGCCCACTAACCCGTGCCGCTCTGGAACGACTGGTTGAATTCAGCCTGCGCGAGGCGGAACACCAGTTACGTCTCTCAGCGCAGGTGATCAAGGTGTTCAAGGTGTTTGCCGAAGCTGACTTCCTGTGTCGTCATGACGACGCCCGGGTCATCGACAGTGAACACATTGAGCGCGCATTGAACGCTGCCGAATACCGCAATGGACGCATCGCCGACCAAATGCTGATGGAAATACAGGAAGGCACGGTGCTGATCGACACCCAGGGCGAGCGCGTCGGTTGCGTGAATGGCCTGACGGTCATGGAAATCG
The DNA here is from genome assembly GCF_040881935.1 of Saccharospirillum sp. NCBI lineage: Bacteria > Pseudomonadati > Pseudomonadota > Gammaproteobacteria > Oceanospirillales > Saccharospirillaceae > Saccharospirillum > Saccharospirillum sp. Next base: position 5,563 of record NZ_JBBECH010000083.1, read on the forward strand.
GCGAGAGCCGCTTTGGCTCACCTGCGCGGATAACCGGCACGGTACACGTGGGCGCCAAAGGCGTCGTCGATATCGAGCGAGAGGTGGAGCTTGGCCAGGCCATTCACAGCAAAGGCGTGATGATTCTCAGCGGTTTTCTGGGTCATGATTTTGGCCGCCAGTTTCCACTCACCCTGTCAGCGCACATTGCCATGGAACAAAGCTACGGTGCCATTGACGGCGATAGCGCTACGGTCGCTGAATACTGCGCCCTAATCAGTGCCATTGCCCAGATACCAGTGAACCAGGGCTTTGCGATCACCGGCTCAATGAACCAGCTGGGTGAAGTACAGGCTGTCGGTGGCATTAACGAAAAAATTGAAGGTTTCTTCAAGCTTTGTGAAATTCGTGGCTTAACGGGCCAGCAGGGCGTGATCATTCCGGCAGATAACATCAAACACCTGATGCTCAAGCAGGAAGTGATCGACGCCGTCAGCGCCGGGCGTTTCCAGATTCATGCAGTACGGCATGTATACCAGACGCTGGCGCTGTTGACCGGGCTGCAACCAGGCGAAGCCGATGGCAAAGGGCTGTTTCCGGCTGAGTCGGTCAATGGCCGGGCGCAGAACGCGCTGCGCGAGCTGTTTGAGAACTACCAGGATACCGATGAAGAGTAGTACCCTCTTCCCAGCCCGTGAGACGGAGAGGAAGGTATTTACCGGCTTGAGGCGAATCGACTAATGTCGCATTGTGGTTCCAACGTCAAAAACAACAATAGGAGGCTACACTCGATTAGCCATGGCCGCATGGTTGCTCCTGTTTGGAGTTATTGACGAACAGGGCATCCAGCCGGTGCGGCCAGAATCAATTCAAAACAAGAACATAGGGGAAGAATATGGACAGCAAGGTCTATCCGGTGCCTACCGCGGCACGTGAGCGTGCCCTGGTCACTTCTGAAGACTACGACCGCCTGTATCAGCAGTCGATCGATAACAACGAAGGTTTCTGGCGCGAACAGGGCCAGCGACTGGAATGGTTCAAGCCCTACACCCAGGTACGCGACGTCAGTTTCGACAAGAGCAACCTACACATCAAATGGTTTCACGACGGCACCCTGAACGTTGCTTACAATTGCATCGACCGTCACCTGGCCACCAAAGGCGACCAGACCGCCATCATTTTTGAAGGCGATGAACTGACCAGCGAGAAAACCGAAATCACCTATCGTCAGCTGCATGGCCACGTCAGCCGTTTGGCGAACACTCTTAAAGATTTGGGCGTGAGCAAGGGCGACCGAGTCACCATCTACATGCCGATGATTCCCGAAGCCGCCTACGCCATGCTGGCTTGTGCCCGCATTGGTGCGATTCACTCAGTCGTCTTTGGCGGCTTCTCTCCGGATGCCCTGGCCGGGCGCATTGAAGATTGCGATTCGAACCTGGTGATCACCGCCGACGAAGGCGTACGTGGCGCCAAAGCCATCCCGTTGAAGCAGAATGTAGACAAGGCGCTGGAACATTCCGGCACCGAGTGTGTGAACAAGGTTCTGGTGGTGCGTCGTACCGGCGCCCAGGTGGGCTGGAAAGAAGGCCGCGATGTCTGGTATCACGAGACGGTAGATCAGGCCAGCGACGATTGCCCGGCCGAGGAAATGAACGCTGAAGACCCATTGTTCATCCTCTACACCTCGGGTTCAACCGGCAAGCCCAAGGGTGTGTTGCATACCACCGGCGGCTATCTGGTGTATGCCTCGCTGACGCACCAGTATGTGTTTGATTATCAGGATGGCGATGTCTACTGGTGTGCAGCCGATGTCGGCTGGATCACCGGTCACAGCTACATCCTGTACGGACCGCTGGCAAATGGCGCCAAAACCCTGATGTTTGAGGGCGTGCCGACCTATCCGTCGGTGAAACGCATCGCTCAGGTCATCGATAAGCACCAGGTCAATGTCCTGTATACCGCCCCAACCGCCATTCGGGCGCTGATGGCCAAAGGCAACGAGGCCACCGAAGGCTCCGACCTGTCCACCATCCGTCTGCTGGGCTCGGTGGGTGAGCCGATCAACCCCGAAGCCTGGGAGTGGTATCACAGACATTACGGCCGTAACGAAGTGCCTATCGTCGATACCTGGTGGCAAACCGAGACTGGCGGCATTCTGATCACCCCATTGCCCGGTGCGACCGATCTGAAACCGGGCTCTGCGACGCGCCCCTTCTTCGGCATACAGCCAGCGTTGGTCGATAACGCTGGCCGCGAATTGAAAGGTGCAGTGGAAGGCAACCTGGTCATCAAAGACAGCTGGCCGGGCCAAATGCGCAGCATCTATGGCGACCACGAACGCTTCGTGCAAACCTACTTCAGCACCTACGCAGGCAACTACTTCACCGGTGACGGCGCTCGTCGTGATGAAGACGGCTACTACTGGATTACCGGTCGGGTTGACGACGTACTGAATGTTTCCGGGCACCGCCTCGGCACCGCCGAGATTGAAAGCGCACTGGTGGCCCACCCATCGGTATCCGAGGCCGCTGTCGTGGGTTACCCGCACGACTTGAAGGGCCAGGGCATCTACGTCTACGTCAGCCCGATGGCCGGTGTAGTACCAAGCGACGAACTGACCAAAGAGCTGGTGCAGTGGGTACGCAAGGAAATTGGCCCCATTGCCTCTCCAGACCTGATTCAGTGGACCGACGGCCTGCCGAAAACCCGCTCCGGCAAGATCATGCGCCGCATCCTGCGCAAGATCGCTGCGAACGAGCAGGACAGCCTGGGCGATACCTCCACCCTGGCCGATCCGTCAGTGGTGGACGAGTTAATTGAGCACCGTCTGAATCAGAAGTAATTACCGTCTGATCCCCATGGTAATCAACAACCCGGCCCCGAGCCGGGTTTTTGTTGGTTCACAGACGCCAAAAAACAGGTCAAACTAGGCTTTGCTAGAAGACAGCGCCTGATCGCTGACCGGACACAACAAAAAATGCACCGATAAGCCAACGCCAGAGCCTCTTTCGCTGGCCTGGCCATGCTGCTTTGCAGCCTCAGCAATAGGAATGCCCATGTCATATCAGCTACTCATCGCCGATGATCACCCCTTGTTCCGGGATGCATTGATGATGGCCTTGCAGCAGGGTGACCTGAGCGACAGCACCATTGCCCTCGCCTCGACACTGGAAGAAACCCTGGCCGTGCTCGAGCAACGTCAGGATCTCGACTTGCTGATGCTGGATCTGCGCATGCCAGGCAGTGACGGCTTCTTCGGCCTGATCCAGATTCGTAAGACCTTCCCGGACGTGCCGGTAGTAGTCATCTCAGGCAGCGACGACCCGGCGGTCATCTCCCGCACCCGAACCTTTGGTGCACTCGGCTTCATCGCCAAATCGGCCCCGACAGACGCCATTCGGCAGTCGGTGCTGGCCATTCTGAACGGTGATGAAGTCTGGCCGGAAGGGGTTGACGCCACGCCGGAAGATGACGAATTGCTCGATATAGTACGCCGTCTTGGAGGGTTGACCGACCAGCAACGCCGGGTACTGCAACATTTGCAGCAAGGGCGTCTGAACAAGCAAATCGCCTATGACCTCAATATCTCGGAAGCCACCGTTAAAGCCCACGTTACTGCCATTTTCCGCAAGCTGGGCGTATTGAATCGGACCCAGGCGGTCATTCTGGTCAACCGGTTGGCGATGGATGCCGAAAGCACCTGATAGAACTTCTCACCTCCGGGGTAAGCCTGACCAATTGCGTCACTTTCTGGCTGTTCCGGCAAAGGCTGTGAACCAGTACCCCTCTGAAATGCCGACTGAGTGCTTATTCCAACATTGGCACGCTTCTCGCTCTGTACCTTGAGTAAGCGAATCAAATCGAAGCATTTGATTCAGCACCCAACGGAATCAAGGGGAAGTACCATGACCTCAACACTTAAAAGCACCACCTGCCAGAGCCAGGACGACTCGGCTAACAAGGTTGTGCATCTGTATCAGGTTCGTCCCGCACTCGCTTTGGAGCACCTCAAGCGCACCACCGGGCTTGATTTTGACTCCGTGCCGCAAAGCTTGGTCAATGGTAACACTCAGGAAGGCCATGACGATGGTTATTCAAAACCGCGAACACTGACCGTCGTGGTCAAAGGTCACGGCTGACGGCCACACAGACTCCTGGGTCGTGTTGAGCGAAATGCGGGTGCTGAATTGAAGAAATGGAAAGCCGGCGAAATGCACCGGCTGATCGCTAACGTTAGTTGTCCAACGAGCCCCATATTACCTTGCGAGCAGGCCTGGAACGTTCAGACGTCTTATCCGGAACGGGCTGCACGAAGAGTTCATCGACCACATAGTGGTCTAAATCACTTTGCAGAATGACATCGATGCGTTCCAGTCGGCCGGTTAACTTCAGATTGGCCACGCCGGATAACAACAATGTCTTGCTGTTGATTTGCCCCTGATCTACCGCTACATCTCTCACGCCATTGGTATCCCGGTAACGAAGCAGCAACCGAACCGGGCTGTTATCCTGGACATCAAAGCGGATCCAGCTGGCAACATTGAAACGCTTTTGCCAGCGCTGGGTAACGGTAATTTGGTTGGGGGTACTAAAGATGTGCTCCGGAACCTGGGTCAAAATGTGCATTTTCTGCATCTTGTGAATCCTCCTCGAACCCCTCAGCCTATAGAATCTAGCCGTTCAGTTCAGAGTATCAGGTCTCAACTTCAGCAAATACTAAAACAAACGTTTTAATTCTCCCTGTATATACGGAGAGCGTATTTTAGTGTGAACTGTTCGCGCCAACCCCGGATGGTATACCCGGTGGCCAGCACGAACTCTCGGCACCGAGGACACCTCAAATGACCTCAGGCCGCTGTCATAGCCCTCAATAATGACCGAAGCGTGGCCGGCTTTACCGGTTTTCGCAGGTAGCTCAGCCCCATGGCTTCCGCTTCGCCGCGTAATTGGTCGTCTGGATGCGCGGTGATCAGAATGCCGGGCACCGAGGTCTGCCAGTGCGCCAGCAACAGTGGGTACAGTGACAGGCCAGTCTCGTTTTCGCCCAGGTGGTAGTCGAGTAACACCAGATCTGGTACGGGTGCTTTTATGGCTTGGTCGCCGTTGGTCGCAAACTCGGTGTTGCAGCCCCAGCGTTGCAGCAGGGTTACCAGTGCATCCACGTTTTGTGGCTCATTATCGATCACCAGCACGTTCAGCGTCAGGTCAGACCGGGACAAGGCCGTTACCGCCGGAGTGGATTTCTGAATCGCTGTCAGCCGAACCAAGGGTAACTCAACTTCAAAACAAGAGCCTCTCCCTGGCCGGGAGTAGACCCGTACCGGGTGCTGTAATAACTGGCTCAGTCGGGTTACTACACCGAGGCCGAGGCCGACGCCCTCCGCCTCCTGGCTGTGTTGGTCGAGCCGGGTGAAGTCATTGAAAATGCGCTGCAAATCCCGGTCATCAATGCCCAGGCCCGTATCCCAGACCTGTATCACAACCCGGTCACCGCGTTTGCGCGTTCCGACCAAAACGCCGCCGGTGCGGGTGTATTTGATGGCGTTGGACACCAGGTTTTGCACGATGCGACGTAACGCATTGGGAACCGAGTTAACTGCCAACCGGGTTGGTCTAATTCGCAATTGCAGGTGCTTTTCCCGGGCGACCGGTTGAAATTCATTGTCGATGCCCAACAACAGCGGGCCCAGAGCCATCGGTTGGGCCCGGGGCGCTTCTTCCTGGCCGTCCAGCCGGGCAATTTCGAGCAGCGTCGACATCAGTTCTTCGGTGGTTCGCAGCGAATGGTCCAGTTTGTTGAGGGTCGACTCTTCGGGCCATTGTTCGGCCAAAGCGGCGGTGTAAAGGCGAGCCGCGTTCAGCGGTTGCAGAATGTCGTGACTGGCCAGGGCCAGAAAGCGGGTTTTACTGGCGTTGGCACGCTCAGCCTCACTCTTGGCGGCCAGCAGTGCGGATTCAGCGCGTTCACGTTCCCTGATTTCAGCGCGTAATTCCGCGTTGATCAGTCGCGCGGCTTCGGTTCGTTCAGCCACCCGAATCTCCAGGGTGTTCTTGGCATCCTGGAGTTCATCCTGGGCTTTCACGAATTCGGTTATATCGTTGAAGGTGGTTACAAAACCGCCGCCAGGCAGCGGGTTGCCACGAATTTCTATTACCGAGCCGTCACGGCGCACCCGAATAAACCGGTGTGACGTGCCATGTTTGAGGTGCTCCACGCGCCGGCGTACATGTTCATCCGGTAAACCAGGCCCGCATTCACCTCGTTCAGCGTTAAAACGGACCAGAGTCTCCACCGGAGCCCCAACCCGAATCATGCCTTTGGGGTACTGGTACATTTCCAGGTATTTGCGGTTCCAGGCGACCAGGTTCATGTCGCCGTCGAGCACTGACACACCGTGGTCGATGTTCTCCAACGTTGCCGACAACACTTTCTGATTAAACTGGATCGCCTGGGTGGTTTCATCAAAGAAAGTCACCACATCTTCAAAGTTCAAGTGGCGGCCTGACAGGGCCGAATGCATCATGGCGCGTGCCGAACTGGCACCGATAACACCTGACAAGGTGCGCTCTACGTAGCGGATAAAATCAGCGGTCGGGGCTTCCTGAGGGTTCAGGTGCAGGTGGTTCACCCGCTCGAAATCCTCAATCAGGGTACGGGTGCGGCCATAGCCGGCAAAGCGTTCCAGCATGGCAATCAGTTCACCGGTGCGGATGGTTATTTTACGCGGCACCTGGCCGGGGTGATGCAGATGCTCATCGAGATTGACGTAAGCCGCCGCCTGCATGCGGTCACTCAGGGTCGGCTGGGTGCGGCGCGATAGCCAAATGTAAACCAGCGTATTGGCAAACAGGCTGAAGAACACACCGTGACTGAGCGGGTCACTGAACTCAAACCCAAGCAGAGCTTCAGGGCGCAGCCAGTCAAAGCCGAACAGTCCCTGTTGCAGGAAGGTTTCCGGGAGCATGGATGAGCGTACCAGAGTCGGCAGCATCAGTGTCCAGACCCACAGTAGGGTGCCGATCAGCATACCACCGTAGGCGCCCCAGGCATTGCCCTTGCGCCAGTACAGTCCACCGATCAGTGCGGGCATTAACTGCACCACCAGGGAAAACGCCAGCAAGCCGATGGTCGACAATTCATCGATGCCACCAAAGCTGTGGTGATACAACCACGCGGCCAGTATCACCCCGACAATAGCCAGACGCCGCACCAGAATCAGCGCCGGCCCCACCTGGCGTCTGGGTTCCGCCATACGCCCGCGCATCAGCAGTGGCAAAATGACATCGTTACTGAGCATGGTGGAGAGTGTGAGCGTGGTAATCACAATCATCGCCGTCGACGCCGAGAACCCGCCAATAAACACCAGAGCGCTGAGCCAGTTTTGCTGGGTCGCCTGGGGAATTAGCAACACATAGGTATCAGCATTGACCGTTTCCGCCGGAAACAGCATCAGACCGGCGGTGGTGATGGGCAGAATGACCAGGCTGATCAGGATCAGATAGATACTGAACCCCCAGCGCGCCTGATTCAGATGGCGCAAATCGGTATTTTCCACCACCGTCACATGGAACTGGCGTGGCAGTACAAGAATGGCGCCGGCCGCCAGAACGGTCTGGGTGATGAAATTCAGTGAGGGACCGTTCCAGTCGAAGACTTCGATTTGCCGGAAGGTCGTCATGTAATCCGCCGGGCCGTTAAAAAACACATAGATGACAAAGAGCGCCAGTGTCACCAGGGCAGCGAGTTTAACCACCGATTCAAAGGCAATCGCCAGCATCATGCCCCGGTGATGCTCAGAGACGTTGACTTGACGGGTGCCGAACAGGGTGGCAAAGCCGATCATGGCCAGGGCGACGATGAGCGCGGTGTCACTCATGCCGCTTTGCTGGATCAGCACCGGGTCGACCAGTACTTCCAGGCTGGTAGAAACCGCCTTCAACTGCAGCGCAATGTAAGGAACGCCCGCCAGGGTGCAGATAGAGGTCACCAGCACCGCAATGCCGTTGCGCTTGCCATAGCGCGAAGCCAGAAAGTCGGCGATGGAGGTGGTGTTTTGCCGGTGCCCGAGTTTGACCAGCTTGATCAGCACCGGCCCACCCAGAGAAAACATCAGAATTGGCCCCAGGTAAATGGGTAGGAACTCCCAGCCACCACTGGCAGCACGACCGACACCCCCATAGTAGGTCCAACTGGTGCAATACACGGCCAGCGACATCGAATAGATGCTGGCGTTGATCCAGCCCGGCCAGCGTTTCTCTTTCTGCCGATCTCCATACAGGGCGATCATAAACAGGACCGCCACATAGACGATCGCCAGGGAAAATAACGACCAGGGGTTCATCACGGGAGTGCAGCACCTCTTATTTATTATTCTGTATTTAGACGTACCTAAAGGCCGTCAGCCAGCACGGATGCTGAGAAACCGATGAACCAGTAACCACCGTAATCCGTAGTGTCTTAGCCCTATAGATATAAAAGCTGAGACTGGTCGTGCATTATCGGTCAGCGCCCCGGTCGCGTTACAATGGTTTATCAGTATTCATGGTGTAGCCCTCGCCGTAAAGATCTACTCGTCTATATCGCCTGACTGGAAGGAACGGAATGATAACACCCGAACAACACCCTGCTGTAAAACACGGTCGTATTGGCGTCCTGCTGGTTAACCTGGGCACGCCGGATGCCCCCGATACCGCCAGTGTGCGCCGCTACCTGAAAGAATTTCTGATGGACCGGCGTATCATCGAAGCCAGCCCGCTGATCTGGTGGCCAATCTTGTTCGGCCCGATTCTGACCTTTCGCCCGAAAAAATCCGCCGCGGCCTATCAGAAGATCTGGCTCACCGACCCGGATGAGTCACCGCTGCGGCGTTATACCCGCGAACAGGCCGAAGGCTTGCAACAACAGCGGCCGGAGTGGGTGATTGACTGGGCCATGCGGTATGGCACACCGTCAATATCGTCGCGCATCGAAGCGCTAATGGCGCAGGGGTGTGACCGGTTACTGGTATTGCCGTTGTACCCGCAGTATTCCGCGACCACGTCCGCCTCAGTGACCGATGCCGTCTTTAATACGCTGAAGAAAATGCGCTGGCAGCCCACGCTGCGTGTTGCACACCCCTGGCATGATCACCCGGCCCACATTGATGCGCTGGTGTCCCAAACCCGGGAGCAACTGGCGGTGCTGGAACAGGAGCCCGACGTGCTGGTACTGTCTTTTCACGGCCTGCCGCAGGCGTATTTCGACAAGGGTGACCCCTATTACTGCCATTGCCAGAAGACTGCACGCTTGCTGCGTGAAGGGCTAGGCTGGCCGAAGGAGCGGGTGCGGGTTACCTTTCAGTCCCGGTTGGGGCCAACTCAGTGGCTGAAACCCTATACTGCCGAGGTGATGGAACAGTTTCCCAAAGAAGGCATCAAGCGCATTGCCGTGGCAACGCCCGGGTTTGTGTCCGACTGTGTCGAAACGCTGGAAGAAATTGCCATCGAGGCCCGCGACAGTTTTCTGGAAGCAGGTGGTGACGTGTGCGATGTACTGCCGTGCTTGAATGCATCCGACCGGAGCATTGAAATGCTGAACACCATCGTCACGCAAGAGTTGCAAGGCTGGGCCTGAAGGTCCCCAAGTTCGACAGGCTCCTAACTCCGGCGCTTCGGATTCAGCGGCTTAACGTTGTTAGGCGGTGTGTCTTGCTGGCTAATCAACCGTTCGAGCTTGGCATCAATGCGTTCCAGAGCACCGGCGATGCGGCACAATGCCGTTTCGTCGTCCGGGCCTGAAACGCTCGAAATGGTGGGCGGCTCGGGTTGCTCAGAGCCCGGTTCGTCGCCGGATTCGGCTTCCATATGTGCCATGAACGTCTCGCCCATCAAATCCTGGCGAATTTCGACCAAGTCAGTGGCGTTGATGTCGGTGCGCTCGTCGGAATAGGCGCACAGCATCAAACCATCGCACAGCTTGTTAATTAATCGCGGGATACCTTTGCTTAGAGCATGCACTTTTTGCACGGTATCGGCGTCGAAAAGCGTGTCGCCTTCATAGCCAGCTATAAAGAGCCGATGGTCGATGTATTCTCCGGTCTCCTTGGCACTCAAACCGTTGAGGTGAAAGAAGAGTTTAACGCGCTGAGCCAATTGTGGAATATTGTAAATAGCGTCTTTCAGTTCAGGCTGGCCCAGAAGAATGACCCGCATCACCGGTCCGCCAGCGCCCTCAAGACCCGACAGCATACGAATGTCTTCCAGGTTTTCCCGGCTCAGGTTCTGTGCTTCATCCACCGCCAGCACCACAGGCACACCCTGGTCGGAGAGTTTCTGCAGATAGTCGTTGATCGCCAACAGCATGGACACCTTGTTTTTGTCATCGTAAGGCAGGCTTGCCTGGCGCACGATCAGATGAAACAGATCATCCGACTTTAAGTTGGTGTAGGCGATGTGAAACAGCTTAAGATCCGGGCTCAGACCGCGCATTAACTTTTTCAGCAAGGTGGTTTTGCCCGAGCCGATTTCGCCGCTAACGACGACGAAGCCTTCCGGGCTCCAGACGGCTGAATCCATATACACGAACGCACGCGAATGCTGCTGACTCATATAAATAAACTCATCTTCCGGTGCCATCCGGAACGGGTGACGTTGCAGGCCGAAATGTTCGAGGTACATGCTAGTGCATCCAGTTGGGTACCCGTATTGGGCACCGAACAGTTCTAGGGGCGATGACAGATCTGGTCATCGGGGTCAGACCGCTTTTCCTAGTTCATTTGCATAAAACACAGTGTCAGCCGGTTGATACTGCCGGTAACTGTTTGACACGGTATCAAACTGGAAATCATCCAGTAACCGCTCCAGACGAGCATAGCACCGGTCCAGATTTGTGTAGTGTCTGAATCGTGAAAACCAGCTAGCGGCATCAAATCGGGGTTGATCCGGATCGATCTCCCAGGGGTGTAAATAGAACATCAGGGGAACGGTATCCCCCTGGCTCGCCTGGCGAAACAACTGTCGAAACACAGGATAAGGAAATTGACGAAAATAACCTCCACCCGCCGCAGGAATGGAGATACCCAATATTTGAGCTGTGGTTAACGGAAACTCTCGCAGTGTTTGGCCGTTGGCGGCTTGCAACAGGTAAGGCTCGCGCGGGGATCCGGGAATGCCGTAGTTATCGTGGCGGATTGGAAAGATACTTGAATCCCAGGTAAAGCCCAACTCAGTCAGTACATCAAGTGCCCAGAGAGAACGGTGAGTAATCGAATAACTGGCTGCGCGATAGCCGGTTATCGGTTGCTGAACAATGTCTTCCAGCAACGATTTTGAGCGTCGGGTTTCCTCGGTAAAAACGTCGCGTGTCTGATTGTAAATGAGCTGGTGGCTGTAGCCGTGCGAGGCAATTTCATGACCATGGTCAGCCAGCCTGCGAATCAGTTGCGGATACCGCTGCGCAACCCAGCCCAGCACAAAAAACGTGGCTTTAACGCCTTTGCGTTCGAACAGTTGCAGCAGGGCTTCAGTATTGGCTTCAACCCGCGATGGCATCGCACCCCAGTCGGCGGGTTTAACAACTTTGGCCATCGCGGCGACGTGAAAGTAGTCTTCCACATCAATGCTCAGGGCGTGGACGGCGCGCGGGTTCTCTGACGTGTTGCGTTGGGGCATAAGGGTTCTCCTGCCGGGTACCGGGGTTACAGGCGCCAGACCGGCAATTGCAGTTCAGCGCACCGGGTCCGATCGAGAATGCATTTTATATCGAAGATACCTGCCCCTGGTGTCAACATACTTTTCAGGTCTGAAGGTGTCATAGCCCGGTATTCGTTATGAGCAACGGCGATCACAATGCCATCCAACTGGTTCATGTCTTCGAGCCCGGCCAGTGGCAAACCGTATTCATGCAACGTATCGGCTTCATCGGCATGCGGGTCATTAACCACTACCTTGACGTTCCAGCTGCGCAGGCTATGAATAACATCAATGACTTTTGAGTTGCGAATGTCGGGACAATTCTCTTTAAACGTAATTCCGAAGATACCCAGTCGCGCACCTTTGACCGGTTGATTGCGGGCCACCAACTGCTTGACGATCTGGGTCGCCAAAAACTCACCCATGCCGTCATTAATTCGGCGGCCAGCCAGAATAACATCCGGGTGATACCCGAGTTTTTCAGCTTTATGCGTTAGATAGTAGGGGTCAACGCCAATGCAGTGCCCACCGACCAGGCCCGGCTTGAATGGCAGAAAGTTCCACTTGGTGCCCGCGGCTTCGAGTACTTCAGTGGTGTCTATATTCATGTGATTAAAAATAATGGCCAGTTCGTTCATTAACGCAATATTGAGGTCGCGTTGGGTGTTCTCGATAACCTTTGCCGCCTCGGCTACTTTGATTGAAGGTGCCCGGTGCACTCCAGCGGTCACCACCGATTCATAGACCCGGGCAACAATGTCGAGAATCTCCGGATTCTGACCAGACACAATTTTCAGGATATTGGTAAAGGTGCGTTCATGGTCGCCCGGGTTGATTCGTTCGGGTGAATAGCCAACAAAAAAATCGACACCGCAGGTCAGGCCCGAAGTGCGTTCCAATACGGGTACGCAGTCTTCTTCCGTAGTACCCGGGTAAACGGTCGATTCGTAAACCACTATGTCACCGGCTTTAAGCTGGGGGCCAAGTGTTTCAGACGCTTTAATCAGCGGCGTGAGGTCAGGTTGTTTGGAATCGTTGATCGGTGTTGGTACGCAAACGATGTGAAAATCGGCCTGGGTGAGGTCAGAGGCATCACTGGTGAAAAGAATGTCGGCCCGGGTCAGGTCCTCGATGGCTACCTCTCCGGTATGGTCATCGCCCTGCTGCAATTGTCGGATGCGACTGATGTTGACGTCGAAGCCGACACAAACGTGCTGGTGCCCGAACGCCACGGCGACGGGAAGGCCAACGTATCCGAGGCCGATAATAGAGATTCGGCGGTTGTGGGACAAATGATTGGCCGTAGCGGATGCATTGCGAGCTGGGGTGGTTAGTTCCTGGGTCATAGTCACATCCTGTGAAAGTGTGTTTGCCAGTGGTCAGTCAGATTAACTGAACGAGCGAGCCGTCCAGATTAGTATAAGTGGTTGCAGAGCGGTGGCCGGTCAGGCTTTGGCTCAGCGTGGTAAAATTAAAATCGTCCAGCAGACGTTTGAACTGTTTAAAGCAAGGCTTGAGGTGGCGGTAGTGACGCAGCCGGGACAGCATACTCAACCCACCAAAATGCGGTTGCTCGGGGTCGATCTCCCAGGGGTGCAGATAAAACATCCGCGGGGTGTCTCCGCTGTGCCCGGCTGCACGATACAAATAACGAAACAGCGGGTAGGGCATCTGTCGAAAGGAGCCACCTCCGGAAACTGGTACCTGAAGCCCCAGGAAATTAGCGGTAGTAAACGGAAATTCAAATAATGATCCACCCGAGCGGGTGATGATCGTGTAGGGTTCAGAGGGGGTTTCGGGGAGTCCGTACTGATCATGGTAGATGGGGTAAATACTGGCATCCCACTTGAACCCGAGGTCAACGAGTACATCCAGAACCCAAAGCGAGCTACGGGTAACCGAGCAGTTAACGGCACGATAGCCATCAATCGGTTGTCCGCTCAGGTCCTCTAATAGATGCTTGGCGCGTCGGGTTTCTTCCCGAAATGCTGTGGGCAGCTGATCGTGCGCAGACTGGTGGTGGAAGCCATAACAGCCGATCTCATGACCGGCTTCTGCGATGCGATACACCAGCTTGGGGAAACGTTCCGCAACCCAGCCCAACATAAAGAAGGTAGCCTGCACCTGCTGCTGCTCAAACAATTCCAACAGCCGGTCGGTATTCATTTCAACGCGGGAGGGCAGGCGGTGCCAGTCGGACCGCGAAACTGCGCCAGCCAGCGCCAGAGTGTGGAAATAGTCTTCCACATCAATAGTCATAGCATCGATGGCGGCTGGCTGTTTGACGATCCTGGTTCCGGCGAGCATGGCTACATCCTGTAACATTGCATCCGGGTGTTTTGCGCTGGAATAACGCAGCCCGGTTGGCTATCCTTGAAAGGCAAGTTTACTGCTTCTAGTCAGAATATGCACTAGGGTTAGGACTTGTGATTTGTACGGAAAAAGAGCACCATTGTTACGCGCGTTAGCCATAGGAGTTGGCTATCTCATTGGTGCAAACCAACTGGGTTATCGTTCCCGAACATTGGGCAAGGAAGCAACTGTGTCGTATATTCGTATTCGCAAACACTACCTGCACGCTCCGTACCTGGCGCTCGGCATGCTCGAGTTTCTGGTGCTGTTTCTGAGCTTTTACTTACTCAGCCAGATCCAGCAGGCACTCGACTTGGTGCCAGTCTCCTACAGTCTCTGGTCTTCTTTTTTATATGCCTCGTTACTCAGTGCCAGCTCCCTCGCCATGGGTGTCTATCTGGCGATGATGCGCGAAGGCTTCGCCGCGATGTTTTTCCGAACGCTGGTTGCTTTTTGCTTTCTCGGATCGTTGGGGTTGTCGGTGGTTACGGTGATCTGGCCAGCATTGGATGTAGGCAGTTCCAATCTGTTTTGGGCGGTGATGATTTCCACCGGTATTACTATGCTGGTACGGCGTGCCTTTGTTCACCTGGTCGATTCAGACCAACTGTCGCGCCGGATTCTGGTGCTTGGAACCGGGCAACTGGCCGGTCAGATTCACCGGGAATATGTACGCTATCGGCGCAGTCTGGGCGTTCGTATCCTGGGCTACCTGGGCGGTGAAGATGGAGCCCTGCCCGCTCACGCCTGCATGCCGACCCCGGACGATTTGTTCACCTTTTGTATCAACAACCGGATTTCCGAAATCGTTGTTGCAACACAGGAGCGTCGGCGGACTGAAGGTGCTCAGTTTCCATTGGACGATCTGATACGGTGCAAGCTCGGTGGTGTACAAATCTCCAGTGCCCAGGCTTTTTACGAGCGTGAACTCAACCGGATTGACCTGAATCTGTTACAACCCTCCTGGATCATCTTCTCCGACGGGTTCAAGGCATCTAAGGCCCGCGATACCATAAAACGGTTGTTCGACCTGGTGGTCAGTGTGGCGCTGGCAATTCTACTGGCGCCGATTATGCTGGTTGTCTTTGCCGCCGTTTATCTGGAGTCGGGCCGACCCTTCGTTTACAGCCAGATTCGCACCGGGCAGCATGGCAAGCCGTTCAAGATTTACAAAGTCAGAAGCATGCGCCAGGACGCCGAGAAAGATGGCAAAGCCGTCTGGGCCCAGGCCCAGGATTCCCGGGTTACCCGGGTAGGTGCCTTCATCCGCAACACCCGGCTGGATGAAATCCCTCAGTTGTATAACGTCATCCGCGGCGACATGAGCTTTGTCGGCCCCCGGCCGGAGCGGCCTGAATTCGTAATCGATCTTGAAAACAGCATTCCGTTCTATACTCATCGCCATGCGGTCAAGCCCGGGTTGATGGGCTGGGCCCAGTTGAATTACCCCTACGGCGCGTCCGAGGAGGATGCGCGCTGTAAATTGGAGTACGACCTCTATTACGCCGAGAACCACAGTTTTGTAATGGACATACTGATTATGATTCAAACGGTTGAAGTGGTGCTGCTAGGCAAAGGAGTTCATTGATGAATGTTTCAGGCTTCAGAACAGCGATTTTGGCCGCCTTTGGTGTTGTTTGCTCACTGGCATTGGTCGGGTGTGCTTCTTCCGGTACTAGAGATGCACAGGGTCCGGAAATTACTCACAAGCGCCAGGCGTATGTGATCGGTATCGGCGACCAGTTGCGGGTTGATGTATGGCGCAACCAGGAATTAACCCGAGACCTGGTTGTCAGACCGGATGGTCTGATCACCATGCCTCTGATGGGTGATATGCAAGCTGAGGGTGAAACCCCGGAAGAACTGGCTGCCGCCATTTCAAACGAGCTGAGTGTCATCATCATTTCACCCGAAGTCAGTGTGACGGTAACCAACCCGGTCAGTGTGGCGTATCAGTATCGGGTTCGGGCGATGGGCCAGGTGAATGAAGCCGTGTCGATTGCCTTTGTAGATGGCATGACCGTGGTTGATCTGGTTCTGGCTGCTGGCGGCATCAGTCCGTTCGGCGCTGGTAACCGGGCGGTACTAAACCGTGAAACGCCACAAGGTTATGTCGAATACCGGGTTCGCCTGGATGACATATTGAACAAGGGGGATATCCGGACCAACTATAGGTTGCAACCATCCGATATCCTGACCGTTCCTGAAAAATCTGTGTTTCGGGGAGAACTCTAATGGATCCGAGTAATATTAAAGATTTATTGCAGTCCTTGAAGATGGAAGTACTGCGCTACCGCTACGTAATAGCGGCGTTATTTATCGCGATCTCGTCGGTTGTTCTGGTCGCCGGGTTTATGATGCCAAAAACCTACTCGTCGAAAGTCATGCTGTATGCGGACGTGAGCAATATCATTGGGAATCTGCTCGAAGGCCAGGCGGAAATTACCACCATTGACCGTGCCAAAGAGGCACGAGACATTGTGTTTACCGATCGTATTTTGCGTTCAGTTGCTGTTGAAAGCGGCCTTAATAATCCTGATGTTCATATCCCCCGCTTGCGCAGCGGGCTTCGTATTTCTGCCAATGGCGACTATGTTGAAATAAGCTACCGATCCAGCAATGCTGATCAGGCGTTCAAGGTCGTGAGCGCCGTTACTGAAGAATTCATTGAAGAAACATCCCGTAAAAAACGGGAAGAGAGTCGAGGTGCATTCGAGTTCATTGATTCTCAGGTTGTGGCCTACCAACGGCAGTTGGAAGCGGCCGAAAACCGGCTTAAGGAATTCAACAGCCAGAATATCGATATCACCGAACAAAGTGTGACCAACCGGGTCAATGGCATCAAGAACGAAATACAAACGCTGCGCCTGTCAGTACAGGACAGTGAAGCACGGCTGCAAAGTTTTGAAACGCAAATGCTGAGTGAACCGGAATTTCTGACGGTGGAACGTAACATTGAGCCCACCAGCCGGGAGCTTCGTCTTGAAGCGTATGAGCAGCAACTGGCCGAGCTGCGCCTGAGTTACCGGGATACTCACCCGGATATCGCAAATTTGATCAAGCAAATAGACGTTTTGAATGCTCAGATTGAGCAAGCGCGTATTGATAACCCGGGGCGCAGTTTAGCTGAGCGAGTGGAGAACCCGGCCATGACAAACCTCAAAGAAATGATCAGCAGTGAGCGCGCGACGCTGAACGCTGCGCGTCAGCGGTTAAATAATCTGAGTAATTTGCTGGAAACCGAGTACGCCAATGCCGAGACCGTGGCGTCAAAGCAGGCACGGCTTCAGGAGTTAACGCGCGATTACGCCGTGAACAAAGAAGTATACGAAGACATGCTGAAAACCCGTGAGAATGCCCGCTTGTCGATGACGCTAGACATCGAAGGGCAAGGAGTGACGTATAAAATTCATGAGCCGCCTTCATACCCGGTGAACTGGGACGGGTTACAGCTGGCTCATTTTGCAGCACTGGGTCCCTTATTGGGCTTGTTGCTGCCGCTGGGCCTGACCGGAGCTTTGGTGTTGTTTGATCCACGGGTACGTTCAGCCAGCTATATGGAAGCGCAATTACCAGCGCATGTTCAACTGGTCACCAGCATACCTCTTTACAACAGTGCGGTTAGCGAGGTCGCCAGCAAACGCAGCCTGATTTTTCTGGCACTACTGGTGTTGGTATATCTGGCTGTTTACGGCTACGTAGTATTCGGTGCATTTCCCGAATTGATCAGCACCTTTTTGCCTACCTTTTAATGCCGTGCCGGAGTATAAATGGACAACAGTAAGCTCTTGCGAGCATTGGAAAAAAACAAGGCACAACGCAGCCAGACAACCGAGTTTGAGCTGCAAAGTGAAACCAAGCCCGTGCGTGAGAAGCCGCGGGCTGCCGAGATTATTACCGATCTGTTGCCCCAGGAGCATCGGCTGACCCGTATGGGGTCACTCGAACTAATGCCTAATCCGGATCCGATATCGAAGGCCGATATGAAAAAAAACAAGCTGGTCTATTCCGGAATGAAGAACCGCGCGGTGTTGAATGCCTACCGTGAGTTACGCATCAAACTGATCGAGAAGAACGCGGTCGGTAGCAATGCCAGTAGCCAGGGCGGCAACATGGTGGTCATGCTGACTTCCGTTGATGTCCGTAGCAATTCCATTCTGACCCCGATGAATCTGGCCATTTCCTTTGCACTGGACCTGAATTCCTCGGCGCTGCTGGTCGACTGCAACCCCTACGGCTCCGACTTGCAACGCCTGGTTACGGCGCCGCTGTCACTGGGCGTAACCGATTATCTTCAGGATCGCTCTCTGGGGTTGGATCGGATTATTTACCCCTCGGGGATTGATCGGGTCGCGGTTATTCCGGCCGGGAACGAGACGGGTATCAGTGTTGAACAGTTTTCTTCCCAAAGCATGGAGCATCTGGTGTATGAATTAAAGAACCGCTATCCGGATCGGTTCATCGTCATCAACACGCCACCCGTACTGGCGAACAGTGAAGCGCGAGTGTTGTCAAAGTTCTGCGACCAGTCGGTAATTACGGTGCCTTATGGCAGCGCCAGCATGGATGCGATCGAAGACGCCGTGGAGGCAATCGGTGCTGAACGGGTGGCCGGTGTTGTGTACCAACAATAACAACGGGTACCGACCCCGTCATATAAACAGGCAGCTTGCCCGTCCGGTCATGGCTGTGGGGTATGTGTCGTTGGTCCTGGTTATTTCGCCTGTGCAGGCTGAATGGTCGTTGCAATCCGCAGCCACTGGCGCCCTGGCTTACGATGGCACCGATACGACGGCGGAGGTAACACCTGAGTTTGACTTTGCGCTGGAAACGCCCTGGTTTGACTGGGCTTCCGCGGGCAGCCTAACGCTGACCACGCCTACCAACGAATGGCAACCGACAACACCCTGGCAGGCAGAGAACGACTTGCTCTGGACCTCCAGTGATGAGGTGTTGTCCTGGTCGCTTGAGCACCAACATACCGAAGATGACGTCGATTTCAGCCAGGTTCGTTTTGTCGATGACAGTGTGACAACCATTGTGGCACTGCAGAGTCGGCAGGGGCAGCGACTGATCCATCGTCTGGAGGCAGGCTGGGATTGGCAGAGTTCCCGCCAGGTCGATGCTGAGCAGGTGCTGTCCGAAGTTGAAGATCAGGGCTGGCAGGCGGGCTACGCACCCGCGTTTCAGCAGAGCCAGCAAATACGGTGGCAAGCCGATGCGGGGTTTCAGGAGCGTGAATCAGGTCTGAGTGAGTGGCGCTATGGGCTGGGCTGGCGGTATCAGACCCGGGTCAATACCTGGACCCTTGAAGGTCAATGGATTGAAGCACGGCGCAATGAACAGGAGCTGGAAACCTATGGTCTGTCGGCCGGTTGGCAACGCGAGACAGACCTTGGGTTGTGGCAGGTACAACTGGCCCGAACCGTTGATGACACCCTTAGCTCTCAGACTATTGCCAATCAGAATACGCCGGTTGATCAGCAGGCGTTGACCATCAGTCGTCAGTTGATTCTGGGGCTAACCGACGTTGAGTGGCAGCCCGATCTGACCGTGTCTGCACAGCTGGAACTGGGTGATCAGCAGCAAGAATTGACCCTCGCCGATACCAATGTGGGTGAAGGCAGGGTGCGCGTCGCCCGGGTTGAGTTAGGCCTTGAATATCAGGCCTCGCCTCGTTCCACGACCACGCTGGATACGTCGTATCAGTGGCTGGAAGACGCCTTGTGGCAGACCAATGCCAGTTGGATCCGGGTACTCAGTCCGCGCTGGCAAAGCCAGACTGAAGTGCAGTACACCGAGAGTGACGCCGACGAAGAATGGCAATGGCTGATTGGTCTGAGAGTGCAGTTGATCAACGCGGGTCAATAAAACATGGCTAGTGAAATACAAAGAGTATAAGTGGAGTGTATGGAAGTGAACGAGTTAACTGTAAAGTGGACTTGCCAGCCTGGTAGCATTGTGGATTTAAAATCTGCATGGACTCATCTTCTCGAAGTAAGCAAGGTGCGTGGCTATTATCAGGATTGGCGATGGACAGAATCGTTAATTAGTGATTTACATATACCGTTTGATGTACTAAGCGTATTCCATAAGAATACTCCAATCGCTTTGATGCCACTCTGCTTTGATTCCCAATTGCGCACGATTACACTTCCTCATAATTTACAAATCGATCTTTCCGATTGTTTGGTTGATTCTGGCTTCCTAAATAGTTCATTAGGGCACTTATTGCATCAGCAATTTAATATTCGGTATCCGGGCTGGAAGAGATTCGAAGCTCGAAGAGCTAAATCGCCTTCCAACATTGCCTCCATTTTATCTCAATGGCCGGGGCCTAAACACCGCGACACAGCATATCAAAATTTCTTTTTTTTAACTCGTACTCACGATGATCGTAATCTATTGTCTAAAAAACACGTCAAGAATGTACGTAGGTTGGAAAGTAAGTTAGCCCGCCTATACAAACTAGAGTACCTACATGGGCTTACAGACCCTTCTTCTTTAGAAATATTCCTAAATGTAGAGCATGACAGTTGGAAAGGTGCTGATAATCAAGCTACTAGCATCTTGTCAAATGAAGAGTATTCTTGTTTTTATCGACAGCTAAGATCGCAATTTTCTGGCACCCTTCAATTTTCAATAAGTTTGCTGTTAGCGGACGGACGGGCGATAGCAGGCCAGCTGTCATTGATAGATAGTGGGGTTCAATATTTGTTGAAAATTGCATATAGGCGAGAGGTTCAAGAGTTTGGGGCAGGAAATATATTGCTATTGGACACTCTGGAGAGGGCTTATGCTGAAGCTAAACTGAATGAGGTTAATCTTGTAACTGGTCCCGACTGGGCATTACGGTGGCACCCAAAGGAAACACCTGTAGAAGTAATTACATTATTTAATGGCAACCTAGCAGGTCGAGCAAGCTACGCAATTTATTACCTGAAAGATTTAATTCGACCTATCAAAGAACAGATTTGTACCAAATGGCCAAAGAGTCGTACCCCCGAGCCAAAAAAAGGAAAGGAGGCTTAGCTTCAATGATAAGGTATTTAATAGCCATAATTGTATCTGGTGTTGTATATGCTGGTCTTTTTTTCCTTGCAGATACTGCATTTGGTAGTTCTGAACTATTGTACCAGTGGCAATATGGTGGAAAGAGAGAGTTGCTGATGCAGGTTATTGAGCACGCTCTTTTGGCTGAGGGGTCACTACTTATATCTCTTGCTTTAGTTCTCTTGTGCTACCGAATTGGGCGATGGCCAGGTCGATCGATTTGGTTTGCTTTTTTAATATTAGTAATTGCATTGCTATGGCCTGTACTTGGGTTGGCTATTATTTGGTTTGTATCATTGAGTTTGGCAATACTGTTGATACGGGGGGTTCGATTGTGAAGGTATACAAGTATAAAAAAATAGTTGGCTTATTGGTGCTGACAGTTGCTTCATCGATTGTACTCTCAGATAATATTGTTTTAAATGTTGGTGGCGGACCCAACCCAACTAGAAATCAATTTTCAATAGAATCCAATGTTATTTGGTTTGACAAAGTATTTAAAGACGGTGAATTTGATAAAGTTATCACACTATTTGGTAGTTCGGGTCAAGCTGTCAGAGAGGTAGCTCGACTCGATATAGCAGAGTCTTCAATTTCCCCGTTGTCTAGAGTTTTTGAAAATGACCAATTGGATCGAACATCCTATCAATCTACGAGAGTAAACTCAGATGTCGATCAGGTTCTCAATAGTGAAAACCTTTTGTCCTTAATACGCAGTAACGTAGAGTCATTGGAAGACGATGATTCATTGACACTCTTTTTTAGTGGGCATGGCGGAAGGGCGACTTCAGATTCAGGTAATTATCTTTATCTTTGGGATAATACTGAACTTTCTTTATCGAGCATATATGATGCTACTGCAGAGATATCAGAAGGGGTTCACCTTCGTACTGTTTTTCCTCAATGCTACTCAGGGTCTTTTACACATCTCGCGTTCAACAATCTAAATATTTCAGAAGGTGTTCGTCCGGGAGCACCGGTGTGTGGCTTTGCATCAGTGTCACCAGATCGATTGTCAGAAGGCTGTACTGCGAGCATTAACACTGATGAATATCGAGATTACTCATCCTATTTTATGGGGGCCCTCACCGGATCCGACAGGTTAGGACATAGGTTGGTTGGTGACTCTGATATTGATGGTGACGGGAATGTTTCTCTTCGCGAGGCGCATCTATATGCTATGGCATATGGGAGGAGCACTGATTTACCCAGATCCAGTAGTGAAGAGTTTCTGGTTGAAAATCAGCTTTTTAACGAACGTTGGGCGTCATGGCAAAAAATTGATGTAAAAAATGAGTTTAGTAGGGCTGCTCGAATTCTATCCAGTGATATAGATGCAGAATTTGGTTCTTCAAATTTCTATAGTGCTTTGAATGAAGCTCTTATTGAGCGTGAGGCAGCCCTGTCAGCCTTTGAGCTGGATTTGTCTTCGCTCAGTAGAGATGTAAGTAAAATACAAGAAATTATTCGTGAAGAGTTGATGATCACTTGGCCAGAACTTGGGGCGCCCTATACCAAAGCATTCTCAGACCTACTGGAATCATCTGGTAGTGACATTAGTGCATGGCTAGAAATAAATCCTTCCTATACGGAACTTGTTCCTAAGCAAGAGTTGTACGATCAGGTATCTAGCCAAGTGTTAGATGCCACGCGTGATGTCGCTCAAATACATCGTATAAAAAGGCTATTACTATTAAGTCGACTCCATACTAATTTGATGACACAGCCTGGAAGTACTCGTTATAACGACTACCAGGCATTGCGTGAGTGTGAAAGCTGGATTCCACCATTATAGTGTAGTGAAGTATGAAAGGAGAAGTCATGAATGAACTTGGTTATAGAATCATAAATAAAATATTGTCAGTTATAGGCGTGTCGCATGTTGAAAAAGTATACCGGATACCTAAGGTTTCAGATGGGGCAGAAGGCATAAGTGTCAGTGTGTTAAAAACTGAAGAGGTTCATGATTTAGTGAAACGTGGACAGGTGACTTTTTCAAATGGAGATTTACAGAGAATTGAACAAGGTATAGCGGTTTTTATTGCAGCCTTCAGTGGAGATATTCTGGCTGGATATATTTGGTACGCTGTTAAGCCCTATAGGCACAGTGGTCCTTATACAGCCTACTTTGATCAATCTGTACTTTGTGGCTATGGCTTATATATCGCACCCGATTTTCGTGGTCGTGGAATTCGAAAATCGTTGATAAATGAAGCCCAGGAGTGGGCTTATGAAAAAGGAAAGGTTGGATTAATAGAGGCGATTAACTACGATAACCCCGCATCTATAAAATCAGCAAATAAGCTGGGCTATAGTTTCGTAGGATTTAGTTATTGTAGCCGATGGTTGCCTATGAAACCTGACGTGAAGAAGCTGTACCATTTGGCTAATGAGGTTGTTGAATGACACTTTTAGACCACAACATAAATGGGAACACTGTAGCTCCTAATAATCTGAAAGAAGAAGAGTTTCAAGTTACAGTTTGGAGTGAAAACTGTTTTTCAACTGCCGAAGCCGATTGGACTGACCTGCTTTATCGATCAGGTGTTAATCCTTTATTTCTATCTTGGGCGTGGATGAATGGTTGGTGGGATATATTTCGTCCTAGTAACGGTGAGTTGCGTGTCATCGCAGTGAGAATTGGAGGTAAGTTAGTAGGAATTGCCCCTCTGTACTGCGAAAGATCTAAGATGATAAATGGTTTGATTCCGGTTGTTCGAATTCAGCTTCTTGGCAAACGTCTGGAAGGTAGTTCGGGTTTACGTGCTGAGTACATGGATTTTTTGGTCGACCCCGAATATAGGGAGGCAGTACTAGGTACTATCTGTAAAACTTTGATCGGGTGGTCAGACTGGACAGAGTTGTCTTTACAGGACATGGATACAACTAGCCCAAACTATGGCTTAATAAATAAACAAATTTTAAATGCAAAATGTCATCACAGAATTGAAGGAGCTGGAGTTTCATATGAAGTTAAGTGCAATGGATATTTTCCGGATTATCTGGCTGGCTTGGGGAGCAATACTAGATTAAAGCTGTACAATCGTCGCAAGCTTCTAGAGCAGCAGGGAGAAGTTGCTTTGACAAAGTTGAATGAATTAAATAAAAGTGTGGCATTTGATCAACTTAACAGCTGGCACACGGAGCGCTGGGGGTGTGAAGCCTTTAATAGTGCGATTCGTCAATTTATAATAAAGGTACTCGATGAAGGTGATCGATTTCTATCCGACTTCTCCAGCGTTCTATCGGTAAACGGTAGGCCGGTTTCTGTAATTATCAATGTCGCATGTAGAGGGCGTGTTTATAATATTCAACTGGGGTATGTAAATGAATACAATAAGAAAATATCACTTGGAACACTTCATATCGGTTATCATATTGAATCGGCTTTTTCAATCCAAGATATAAGTATATTTGATTTCCTTGAGGGGGAGGGTAAGAACTCAAACTATAAGAAAAACCTGGGACATGAAGGTCGGCGAATCGAGTCTGCACGGTGGATTAGAGCATTTATACCAAGGCTGTTGTATTCAACATATGACCGGTATTTCAGGCGCTAGTTCGTGATCGTTAAATGTACTGAGAGTTAAGTTTCCCCTTTAATATACGTTGTCGCTTTCTTATGTACTTTATAATCGCTATGGGATTGAACGATGGCTTTAATGTAATTACTCCTTTCTTAGTGCCGTAGGTAAGGCTCATCCCTGATGCAGTTAGGCCTTGCAGAGTATTAGGTGAGTTAGAAGTAACTATTTTTTCTGCTTTGTAGGGTAGAAAACTCAGTAGCCCGGGTGGAGTCGCGATGTCAATTGGCCATTCTCCGAGGTAGCGAACAAGATTTAGTAGTTGATCTGGTTCAATGAATTCCCATTCGATAATGTCCTGTAATTCTTTTCTGCGTACATTGCGTGCATAAAATTTTTTGTTCGTGTTACCAGTGCTAGGTGAGATTTTATTTAATGGCTCTCCTGGTATGAAAGTATTTAGTAATTTTATGATTCCGTGCCGAGAGCGCGAATGAAAGTTTTCAATTATATCATTTTTTGAAGTGAATGCCGGGAAGTCGAAAGGTTCTTGGTAGAGTATTTCCCCATCATCAATTTTTTCCGATAATCTATGAATTGTAACACCTGATTCAATTTGTCCATGTAAAATTTGCCAGAATATAGGATTGCCTCCCTTGTAGTTTGGTAGTATTGAGTGATGTAAATTAATAGCATCACATAGTGGTGAAGAAAGAACTGAGCTCTCTAGCAACGGAGCAGCATAGGTTATTAATATATCAATTTTTTTTTCTTTTAATTTTTCAGCTAATATTGACTGTTCTCGGTACGGAAAAGAGACATACGTGAGTTCGTGTTTTTTACAAAAATCAATTAATGATCGTTTATTCTGAGTTTTATTTTTCAAGAATTTTTTAATAATTAGAGGTAAATCTTTCGGATTCCGAATGCTCTTTCTTTTGTTGTGTGGCTCAATGCCAATTACAAGAGTTAAAGCGCCGTAGTCATGGAGCGTTTGTTCTAGTCCACCCGTAATTTCCGTTAATAATGCGACTTTTGGTTTGATTATTTTCATAGTGTGTATACATCCGTATCGAGTATTGCTTGTATCTTTAACTATTTATTAAATACAATTTTCAAACCAGTTTTCCGTTGCCGTATTCACTATGTTTTTTCTCCTTAAAGAATTCAAGCCAGCTGCAGTATTGGCGAAAATCACCTAGCTTCTCTGGAAATGCGAATCGCTTAAGTGCAAATAAATTATTCTGGGCATCGGCACCCAGTTTCACATAGCCCGCATCGGCGGAGACCGCGGCTTGCAGGCCTATATGTTGAGCGATTGCCATTTCCCGGGGGCCAAAGTCGACGCCTATGCGACCGGTTGGGTAACAGAAAACGGGCAATGGATGCTTTATTTCAGCTTTAATCCGACTCCAGCTGTAGCGAATTTCACGCTCGGTATCAGCTAATGATTGGGTTTGTAAAATATTGTGTTTGTGTGAATGTGGACCAAATTCAACGCCTTGGGATTCCAGCGCTCGTGCCTGCGACCAGGATATTGCGCGATAAGCAGGGGGTGGCAAGGGTGGCAGATCGCAGCCCAGTTGCTGGCGGATGTCTTCGACGAAATCATCGTATCCGGTGCCGTCCTGTGCTTTGATGTGATTACGGATAGAGCGCATGCAGCGCCGGCGGTCGGCACTATCCAGATGCCAGGTTTGACCGCCAATGTGTACCTTCTGGGCGCTTTTCATCCGCGACATGATCAGGTACTCCAGTTTGTAATCCCACGACCACCATTCGTTGTCCGGTAGCCCGGTGGCGATGAAAATGGTAACCGGAACCTGAAATTCCTGGAAAATGGGAACGGCGATCTCTGCCTGGTCGTAGAAGCCGTCGTCCATGGTGAAGGCAACGGCTTTACTGGGCAGCGGAGTGCCTTCGCGCAGGTGGTCGACCAGAGTACGCATTGAAATAGGGTGGTAGTGTTGCTGGCGAACATACGACAAGGCTGCCCGCAGTGTATCCGGGTCGTGGCCATGGACACCTAGTGCTTTGTCCCGCATACGATGCAGCATAAAGATCGGTATACACTGATTGCGCAAACCGCCCATCAGGCGATTCATAGGGGCGCTGGTAAGTGCCTGGATTAGTGTGCTTTTGACGGTCATCCGTAACATCTCGTCTGTACTACTGTTATCCTTAACTATGTCAACTTTGTCACAGTTTTGCGGTGAGAGGAAGATGTCTTAACGTTTTTTGGTAAAGTTTTATCAAGCTGAATAAGGCTTGTTTGCGTCTTGCGTTTGGCTAACTGCGCTTCACCTGGTTAACCCACTTTATCGTAAAACACCGTACAAACAGTTGATTTTTATCAACTATCCACTGTGTGCATTAATAAAGATAAACTCCTGAGACCTACCGAAGGATGGCTGATTCGTTTATTTTTTTATACAAAAATAGGGTTCGAAAAACCCCCGGGCTGATTCGCTCCCCCCTTTTAGGGTAGGTGCTTTACAATCGACGGCCCGATCACACGGGTCAGCCAAACCGGCAGGCGCTGCCAGATGGCGATCATCAGTTTGAATTTGGGGCTGTCTGGCCGGGTCGCTGCCGCAGGCTCATTAGCTGCAGTCAGGGTATACCAGTAGTGTTGGACCGGTTTGGTGCCCCATTGTTTCTTGAACTGGTAAGTCGGAGCATCCCGGGTTGAGCGCCCGAAATCGAACCATTCATAGCCTTGCTCGATGGCCCAACGAAGAATATGCCGGTACATCCACATGTTGATGTTCATAGGGTTGGCACGGCGCAGTGTCGACGCCCAGGGTATTTCAAGCAGCTTGCCTTGCCCCATAAGAAACCCACATGCGACAGGTCGCTGTGCCTGATAAACAACGGCCAGTTGCGACTTGAATGCTTCGATTTGAAGCAGGGTTCGAAACCAGTTTTTACCGTAAACCGGCGTGCCCAGGTCCCGCATGTTGTGGGCAAATACCCGATAGAAATCATCCAGTAATTCAGTTTTACCAAAACGGATAACCGGCTGGTGTTCTTCGGCTTTGTTGGCCTGGGCGCGGACTTTGGCGCCCAATTGTTGATCCAGCTGTTTATCGGTCGTGGGCAGCGGCAACAGCATTGATACTTTTTGTTCATTGCAGGGGTAGGGCAGGCCTGCCTGAGTGGTGCGAATTTCGATATGGCTTAAGCTATGCTCTGCCAACAAAGGGCGAGCTGACTCGATCAGCGCCAGAGCAACGGACGTGGAATTGGCCAGTGGGCCGCCGTAGTTAAAGTAGGGGAGTGACGTACCAAAGCACCCAAACAGCCGACTGCTTTGTATGACCAGCGGCAAAGCACCCACGACAGCACCCTCGTTTAAAGCTAATAGCACCGGGCCCTGGTGGCCCATAGCTTTCTTAATGGCAGAACCCAGCCTGGGGTGATGATATTGACTCCGCTGCGGCTGGTTTAGGCACCATTCAACCCAAAGAGGGTCGTCCCAACCGGTGACTTTTATCTCGCCGGTGAAGGGGTTGGCATCATCGACAGGCCAGGGTTGAAACTGGGCGGTGGCGTCGGCTTCGGGCGGTTGCATTAAGGCGGTCAATTGCTCGATAAGAGACTGGCGCTGTGCTTTTAACTCATTATCGAGTGCGTCGAGCGCCCGGCTGGTTCGAGCCATGGCCTTTTTCAGTTCGGCACGGGTATCGTGTGAAGCGTCGCGGAACTGGCGGGCTATGGCCTTTTTCTCGGCCAGCATTTGTTTCAATTCGGGTTGCCGCAGACGCAGGGTTTCAGCCTGTGCCAACAGATCGGTCCGGCGAGTCCCGGTGAGTTCGTGCGCTGTGTAGGGCAGGCTGGATAGAAAGGCAGCCAGGTGCTCCGGCTTTTTAAGTAAGTCGTTTACATCCATGTCAGATCCAGTAGGTCCGTGGGTTCCATTTACACGAGGGTGAATTGTCGCGATACTGCGCAGTGTAATGGATCAACTCTATAAACCAAAGGAAGGTTGCATGGTTGTGTCTTATCAATGGTCACCGACTCAAGTAAGGTCGGGGTTTTTTGCCCGTAGGGGTGTGCCGCTCGTTTACTGTGTGTTCAGCGCGATCGCGTTCATGGCCCTGGCCCCCGATACCTTGAGTGCCCTGCATCATCGCTGGACAGAGCTGAACGGAACCTATTCCCACGGCTACTTATGGGTTCCGGTGTGTCTGGGGCTGGTGATACACCGTCTGATGACGGGCCTGTTCCAAACAAACCCCAGCCTGGCGGGTGTGATTGCGATACTGATGTGCGCGGCGCTCTGGTTAGCAGGTTCCATCATTCAATTGGGGCTGCTGCAACAACTGGTACTGCCTGCCTTGCTGGGCGGTTTGATTCTTACCGGTTTTGGCTGGGCTGCGCTGGGTGCAACGCTGGTGCCCTTGTTTGGGTTATACCTGGCCATTCCTATTTGGGACGTTTTCATTGTTCCGTTGCAAGACCTCACCACAGCAGTCAGCACCTTTGCCATTTCGCAACTGGCGATTCCCGCTTTTATTGACGGCTATTTCATTCATTTACCGTACGGCATCGTCGAAGTGGCCGGTGGCTGTTCCGGCCTTAATTACAGCCTGGTAGCCGTGGTGTTGGCCTTGGTTTACGGGCACCAGCGGCGGCTCTCCGGCCCTATGACGCTGGTGGCAGTGCTGGTGTTACTGCTGCTTAGCATAGTGGGTAACTGGGTGCGGGTGAGTTTCCTGATTCTGATTGCCTATTACAGCGAAATGAACAGTTCGCTGGTGACCGACCATGGCTTGTTCGGCTGGGCCATATTCTGCGTGTTTTACCTTGGCTTTTTGGTGTGGGCTCACCGATTAAGAGCACATAAACCAGCGGCGAGTCGCCCGAATCACTTTACGGCACCACCCACCCAGTACCAGGTTCCAGCATCGGCCATCACGTATCTGGCGTTGGCCATCGTTACCCTGATTATACTGGCAGGTACACCCTGGTTAGCGCAGCAACGCGGGCAAGGCGCCTGGGAAGCTCCAGAAACTTGGGTGGCGTCGGCAGGTACTACCCTGATTACGCCAACCTGGCAGCCTGAGTTCACCGGTTACGACCTGCAATCGGTCGTGCGCTTCATTCACGCCGGTATGACGCTGGAGATGGGCCAGCAAGTGTATCTGGAACAGGTTCAGGGGAAAGAGCTGGTTGGCTATGGCAACCGAATAGCACCGCAGGCGCAGATCGAGCGGCGCGAGACGCTTACCCTGAACAGTGGTCGCACGGTGCAAACAGTAGAGCTGAACGCCAATGGCACACGCCGCCTGGTCGTTTGGACCTATCAGCTGGGGAAGGCCACCGCGGTTTCTGACTTGGGAGCGAAGCTTCAACAGTTGTTTGAATGGGTTCTGGGCAGGCCAGTAACGGCGTTGTTCTATGTTCAAACACACTGCATCAGCGCTGGCTGCGAAGCCGAGAAAAGCGCCTTGGGTGAAAACCTGACCATCCTTGATGCCTGGCTCGACCAACGCAGTCTTTACCCCGAGTGATCACCCCAGCCCAGACAACCGGGCCCGGAACTGCAGTGGCGTTTTGGCGTTCCCTTCGTGCACACCAATGCGTTTCAGTTGGTGCAGATCCAGTGAGCCATGGCGGTTCAAGCCATTCTGAGTTGTAACGGCAGCTCGATAATGTTCGCGCACCAGGCGCAGGCTGGCGTCGTCATAATCCCCATTTGGAAAGCAAAACAACGGTACATCGTGCCCGAGTTGCTGTTGTAAGTGCTGCTGGCTACCAACGATTTCATCGTGCCGTTGCTCGGGGGAACTGGCGTGGTTTAACCGACGGTGCGTGCGCGTGTGGGAGCCGATTGTAAACACGCCGCTGATATCCAGCTCCCGCAGTGCTGACCAGGGCATTAGATCGGGTGTTGGGCTATTTTCCGGTTGGGTCGCTTCTCCGAGGTTATCGAGCGCGGCATTCAAGGTGTCTTCACTGTGGTACTTAAGTGACTGGATGCAGGCCGACACCGTATCCCGTGAATAGGGTTGCCCCAACAACTCAGCTGCAGGAGCCAACACCGGGTTCTGGCGCAACAGAGGCGATTGACGCAGCACCAGATCCGCAACGCGATTGGGCCAGAAGGGTGCTGCTTGCCCAGCCTTATCGGCCACGGCAAAAATGGAGGCCACCAGCCCCCGCCGTTTTAATTCCGGGTAAGCGTATTCGTAGTTATCTAACCAGCCATCATCGAAGGTGATGGCGCAGGCTTTTTCGGGCAGGGGCTCACCCGCTTCATAGCGGCGAACCCAGTCTTCCAGGGCCATGATCGGCATCCAGCGCTGGATTTCCTCTAGATGCATGCTGAACGTTTCCGGGGTGACGACCATGCCGGGCTCTTCCGTTTCGCACCGGGGATCATTCACTGGCAATACGCGGTGATACATCAAAATCCACAGCGTAGGTTCCACCAGGTGGGCGCGGTGTGCGCCGCGCAAATCCCGAACCTGATTGAGGGCAGCTTTAACGGGTTGTTTGATTGATTGTGTCAGTCTGGTTTTGAGCGATGTCATGGCAGTAGGCTCATCGTAGGGCTCTTAAATACTGTTTCAGTTCATGCCAGGCCGGGGCCGGGTCGCGCCAGCGGTTAATCTCGTGGCGCTGGTGGCGAAACCTGGGCGTTAGAAACTGCCCAGCCCGCTGCAAGCGAGTACGCCAGTCTTTCGAACGCTTAAAGACCAGATACAGGCTATCGAGATCACCCAGCAACCAGCGCAAGCGCTGACCCACCCGGTAGTGGCCGGCCAGGGGAATGGGCCAGCCAAGTTCGGCACAGAGCAACTGATAGGGAAAATCGACCCCGGCATCAATCGCCAGCTGCAAAGACCCCCAAAAGCGAGTATTCACCTCCATCAGGTAGGGAGTGCCATCTTCGCCGATGCGGAACTCAACCATGGCAACACCGTGCCACTGCACGGCTTCTAGCAGTGTTTGTGCATGCGCTTGCAAGTCGGCTGGCACCGAACAGCTTTGGCTGAGTACGCTGACCCCTCCTTCCGGAGGTTTTTCCCGTAACCGCTGGTGCGCAAAAAATTGCACCGGTTTACCCTGATTAAACAGAGCAAACACCCCCGCCCCTGTACCGGGAATAAACGCCTGCAGTATAAACGGGTGGTCCTTTAAATAAGTATCTTGTGCAAAAATCTGAGCCAGGTTTTCTGGGGTGTGGGCAATGCGCACCGTAGTGGGCTGCCACTGCTTGCCATTGAATAAGCGCGACAAAGCAGGTTTAACCACAACCGGGTACGAAACCGCCTGCATATCAACCTGTGCTGAATGTTCAAAATGCTGACTGGTCGGCACCGGCACACCCAGCCGCTCTGCCAACGCCACCAAGTTGGACTTATTGGCCAGTTCAAGCACGGTGGGTAACGGCGAGAACGGCAGTTTCAGGCCGGGAATGCTCTCCTGAAACTGCAATAACAACTGACTGGTAACTTCGGTAACGGGCATGACCAGGCGGCAGGGTTCGGTTGCCAAATAACGCGTCAGCCAGGCCACAAAGTGCAGGGGCTCGTGTTCGGATGACGGGCATTGGATGTAAAGATCACTGAAGCGAGACTGGCCAGCCAGTGCCGTGGGTGTTGAATCACAGGTACTGATGTGCAAACCGGGCTGGCGGCCCAGGCTGCGAACGACAGCGAGCGCACTGCGTTGATTGGCATCCGGCACTAGGATGCTGATCGTTTTCGAATCCATTCGAGGCTTTCCGGTGGTGACTGCTTGGAATTAAGCTCACAGAGTGTACAAAATGGATTTTACCTTGAACAGCACTAGCCGAGAGTTAGTGCAGGGTTTAGAATATATTCTCTTACCTGGATCAAAGGAATGTCCAGCGTGCGTACTGAAAGCGCCACCACCGTACTTCACACCATCGACACCACCGGCCCGGGTGGCGCCGAAATCGTATTCCTGAATATCGCCGAGCACCTTCAGATGCCCGGCCACCGCACACTGGCCCTAATTAAAGGCCCCGGCTGGGTACGCGACCAGCTCGAAGCTCGCCATATTCCCTACCGAATGCTCAAACCCCATGGCTTCTTAAACCTACCTTATTATTGGCAGGTATTCCGCCTGGTAAGAGCGCAGCGGGTCCGCCTTGTATATGCTCATTTGCTGGGCTCGGCACTTACCTTCTCATTGTTTGGCCTGCTCACCCGGTTACCCGCTATAGGCGTGCTGCACGGCCAGGTAGATGTGAATCCAAACGAGCGCTTCGTGCCGATAAAACGCTGGTTGATGAAGCAGGGACTGCGCCGGGTTGTAGCGGTGAGTCAAAAACTGGCCGCCAGCATGATTGACCGGGGCGTGTTTACAGAACGCCAGGTAGCGGTAATTCATAATGGCATTGATACAAACCGTTACAGCAACTCAGCAACCGGTGTCCTGAAAGCCTCACTGAACCTTCCCGACGGAGCGTTACTGGTGGGTAGCCTGGGTAATATAAGGCCAGCAAAAGATTACGCCAACCTGTTGAATGCCGCAGCCCTGGTGATACAACACCAGCCACTGGCTCACTTTGTTATTGCCGGGCACCAGAAAGAGCCGTTAATGACCGAGTTAAACCAACAGACAGAAGCTTTGGGTATCAAAGATAAGGTGCATTTCATCGGTTTTATTGACTCCACGGCCGACTTTCTGGCCGAACTGGACGTATTCGCGTTGTCTTCCTCCAGTGAAGGGTTTTCCATTGCGACGATTGAAGCCATGGCCAGTGGGGTACCTGTAATAGCAACTCGCTGTGGAGGACCGGAAGAGATTGTTCGTGCTGGGCAAGACGGCACACTGGTTCCGAGGAATGACTCGAGAGCTATGGCAACGGCCATTCTCTGTGCCTTGGAAAAGTCCCCCGAATTTACAAAACAGATCGCAAGGGCCCACACCCGCGTAGAAGCAAAATTCAGCCTGACAGCTATGTTGGAGCTATACAGAAACTTAGGTTTTCAATACTGCTGGCAGGACGCCACGCAGGTACCCCATTCACGAACCTCTGTTCAAACGAGCGGAAACGTAACCAACAAGGAATCGTAATGACTATGGCTGGCAGTTTGCCTGTACCCAATACATGGATAAATGATCGATTTGGTTCAAAAAAGGGGCTAGTTAGATTCTCCTATTATGAGCTAAGGCGTCTTGTAGGTGAGTATAATCCGCTAATGATTGACAGTGATTTTCAGCCAGCCAGGTTTGTTTTTGTATGTGTGGGTAATATATGTCGAAGTCCACTTGCCGAGTTAGTGGCGAAGGCACATGGAATTGAAGCAATATCATATGGTCTTGGTACTCGGGGTGGCGATCCTGCCGATCCCCGTGCCATAGATTTTGCAAATAATGTAGGCATGGACTTAACTAAACATAGAACTAGGCGAATCGAACAGTATACGCACCGAAGTAGTGACTTAATTGTGGGGATGGAACCTAGGCACCTGTCACCCATAAGCAAGATGCACAAAGAAGCTAAAATTACACTATTAGGACTTTATGACAATAGTTCATGTGCTTATATTCATGATCCATTTAATACAAATTCTATTTTCTTTTATAATTGCGGAAAAACTGTTGTTGAAGCAACCACATCGTTGATACGACATGTCAACTAATTTCCTCTCCGAGTCGCAACAAGTAGAGAAATTCTACTTTTTAAGAGTCAGTTCGCTTTGGAGGTACTTTTGGAGTGAGCACCCCGCTTTTTGGTGCCTATGTGGATATCTTTTTTTCGAATACTATCGCCCACAGTCTATATACCCAGCTATAAACATATTGCCTTGGACACAGCTGTTATTAATTGGGTCGATACTTTTTAGCTTGTTCGATAAAAAATCAACCTTTAAATTTTCAATAGTTCATGCTGCTTTACTGCTTCTTAGTGTTCAATTGTTAATTGGATATTTATTTTCAGATTATCCTGACTGGTCTATTCAATACAGAGAGTTTTTTATTCAGTGGTTGGTTGTGTTCTTTGCAATTACCTACATAACTACAACTCGTGAAAGATTTTATATATTGCTATTGGTCTTCTATCTTTGCTCATTGAAACTAGCTTATGGGACTGCAATTATTTGGGCGAAGAGAGGGTTCTCATTTTCAAGCTGGGGCATTATGGGACCGCCAGGTTACTTTCAGAATTCTGGAGAGCTAGCGATACAAATGCTGATCTTTTTTGCACTTTCATACTATTTGTTAAAACAATTTTATTCATCTTCAAATAAATGGGAGAAGTTGCTGCTAGCTATAGGTTTAGTAGCTCCTGTAATGACAATCCTTGGGGCCAGTAGTCGTGGTGCACAACTGGCCTTGGCAGTGTTGATAGCTTGTCTGGTTGGTTTTCGGGTATTCAGAATTAAGTATGTACTAGGCTTGATACTGGTATCAATATTAATATTAGCATTACTTCCTGATGAGCAGAAAGAGAGATTTAGCTCGATGGGTGAAGATAGAACTTCGGAACAAAGATTGCTCTATTGGACTAGAGGTATTGAGATGGTCCAAGAGCACCCTCTTACTGGAGTTGGATATTATAATTTCATTCCATATTTTACTGACCACTATTCAGATGATATTCTTTTTACTAATCGTGCTGGTGAAAAAGTGGCAGAGTTGCCACATAATATCTTAATTCAGATAGCAACGGACGGTGGAATTCCGGCTTTGATCTATTATTTGATAATAATTTTTTATTGTCTATTCCCGAAGGCTAACATAGAGCCTTTCGCAGCGATTGATAAGGGACTGTGTTTAGGTGTACTGGGTTTCTTTGTTGCGGGTCAGTTTTTTACGGTAGGATATTATCCATTTTTATGGGTATCAGCAGCATTTATTGTAGCTGTGCGAAGAGTGGGAGTCGGCAACAATAAAGCCGACTTATAAAATGTGTGAACACATTGCTCTTCGCACTAAAGGCATTCAAGTGCAAATTTTTAACCCATTATGAAAGTCAGTACTGAACTGTCACATCATTCATAACTGGTGCATAGGATAAATTAGGGCCACCAGTAGTTTCACCGTGACTGGAAGTGGCATTAATTTCAAAGTTATCTATGCAAAAAGTTGTAAGCGTATCAAAACCGCCATTTACCCAACCCATTAAATAACCTTGATCGATAAAATTACCTCGACTCGCATAGTTGATTTGATTGGCCAAGTCTACAGATGAATCTGTCCTGGCATCCGGGTGGTGAGTGCCATTAATGAATGCACCATCCTTCGATATTTCAAACTTTCCATAATCGCCTTGCTGTGTAGCTAGCTCCAGAAATACATGAACTTTCTGCCATTTTCCTTGATTATTTGTATACATATGCGGGCGCAGACGATTTAACGAATGTCCATAATTATTTCCGTCTTCTCCGATATAGACTGAAGGGCTTGAGCCACCATCTGTAGGCCAACTCTCACTAGAGACAGAAACGTTTGCATTAAATTTCCCATATGTACCAGACCAAAGTACAAAATTCTTGTGATTTTTAGGTGACCTAACATAATTATCTGGAACGAAAAGGTCATAAGTCATCTCAATTTGGACTGCATCCAATGGAAGCTGGAATCGCTTTTCAGCCCAGCTATTATCAGAATCAGGCTTGTCAGGTTGATATTTAAAAATCAGTGAATTGCCACCAGCGCTGGTGCCAGGGCAAGACACGCCGTACTCGGTATAAGCTTCACTACCCCAGAATGATCTATCCTCAGAAGCCTCGAAGTCATCCTTAAAAGTCCAATCAGGGTCTACCAAAGAGGTCTCGGCAGTTGCCAGGGCGGCAAGTGACAATAAGAGGGGTGCTGCTAGAAATGCTTTTTTCATGATATCACCAAGTTGAATTGACCTGCCTATAGTACATTGGTGCTGTGATATGAAAGCGTGATGGCATAGCCATTTTATATTTTGGTTACAATTAAGTATAGAAGCCTTGGTTTGACAGAAAAATGCGTCAATATTACGACGTTACTGCTATCGAATACATAACATATCCTCATCTATAAAAACTTTTGAAATTTGCACTAACCAGGGCTTTAAGGCTCGACGAAGCAGGCTTGAACAGTATAAGATTAATCATGAGGAAAAACAGACCTGTCTACATTAGGTTACAATTAAACGAGTGGCGTTTGAGAAAGGGCACGTATGGACAGGGTTAGAATTCTATGGATAGGGCATTTTGCACCATACCCGCCTAAGGGCGGTGCGATGCAAAGATCATTTAACATGTTAAAACAATTTGCAGAGTTTGCCGATGTAGACTTGGTCACTTTGCTGCCAAGGTCGAAGGTCAGGGCGTACTACTCGGATTTTCACACTGGACACGAAGAAATACGTGACGCACTTAGTTCTTATGTTAATAAGTATATTGCTATACCGCATGGGCTAAATGTAAGAAAATTAAATAAGTATTTACTTGGAGTTAAATCCCTATTCAATAAAACTCCGTACGATGTCCTTGCATTAAATTCGGTAGGGTTCAAGCGTGCTGTCCATAGAGCCATTTCAAGTCAAAATTATGATGCAATATATGTAGATACAGTTGGATTGTGTGGTTTGTTAGAAAGTGTGGATTGCCCTGTGATAGTGAACCATCATAATATTGAATCACAGATGCTTGAAAGAAGGGCAGAAAACTCATCAGGATTGTTGCAAAAATATTTTAGGTGGCAAGCAGTTAAAACAAGAAAGTGGGAAGAGTATTGGTGCAATAGAGTTAGTATGAACTTTGTATGTTCTGAGCTAGACAGCAGAAGGCTTCAAGGTTATATACATCGTAGAATTGAAGTCATTCCTAATGGTGTTGATATCGAGTATTTCAAACGCAGTAGCGAATACTCAACTTCAGATGTGGCTGGTTGCATCTTCGCTGGAGGTCTTGAGTGGTATCCCAATGCCAAAGCGGTAGACTTTATTGTGAATAGCCTAGAACCAGTATTTGATGAGAAAATCGCTGGTGGCCCAATTGTCATTTGCGGAAAAGGTTGGCATAAAGGTCTTTCAGATCTCTCAAAGAAATCAAAGAAAGTAAGAGCAGCCGGGTTCGTTGACGATATTAGAATACCGATGGAAAAAGCGGCTTTGTACATCTGCCCTATTAGTGATGGAGGAGGTACTAAGTTAAAGGTGTTAGATGCCCTGGCAATGGGTATTCCATTGATTGCACACCCAATAGCATGTGAAGGTATAGATGTTGTTGAAGGCCGTCATGTTGTATATGCAAGTACCACCGATGATTACATTAAAGAGATCGAGTTTCTTATGAGTAATCCATCTAAACGTCGATCGATGTCAAAAGCCGGGATAGAACTCATTGAAGGTATGTATTCATATTCTAATATTGGTCGTAAATTAAAAAATGTTATAGGGGTATTAACAGAAAATCGGAGCCGAAGTTAATGTCATTCGTAACCTCTGTTTTTTTCAAACTACCTATTAGTGCGCAAGAGATTCTTCTATCTGTTTATGGACTATACGTGTATTTTCAGCGTAGGACAGGCATGTACAAGTCTTTTCTTGTTGAAGTAGAAAAGAACTCGTACCTAGATCGTGATGGTATAGAAATCGTTAAAAAACAAAATACTCTGATGCTATTGGCATCTGCCAAGTACATACCGGGATATAAGGCGGTTTTAGACGTTTATGACACAAGCAAGCGTGAACCACTGGAATTTATCAAAAATTTCCCAGTACTTGAAAAGAGAATGCTAAAGGCTAATCCTAAGCACTACTATAATAGTGATATTAATAGTAAGCATCTATTAAAACTGAAAACAACTGGCTCCACCGGAACACCACTTGAGATTCTTTGCACGCAGGAAGCAAGGAAGAAAAATTATGCATTTTTTGATTGGTTCATTCGGCTTCATGGAGCAAAGCCTAGAGATAAATCAATTACTATCGCCGGGCGAAAAATTAGGCCTTCAAATATAACGAAACCACCATATTGGCTGTTAGATAGATTTAACAATACGCTGTATATGTCAGCCTATCATATTACGGAATTAAATTTAACAGAGTATTGTAATGCAATCAGAAAGTTCGAGCCAGTATACATTGATAGCTATCCGTCAATTTTATACGAGATTTCGAACTTCGCTATAGCCCATAATATTCCACTGCCAACTCCTGGATTTATTTGCACATCATCCGAAACACTACATCCTTATCAAAGGAAGGTTATTGAGTCTGCATTTAAATGCCCTGTTCGAAACCAATACGGAGCTGCAGAAATGTGTGTATTTGGCTATGAATGCCAGGCTGGACAAATGCATATTCGGGAAGACTATGGCTTGATTGAGGTTGTTGATGTAGATAAAGAAGGGTTGAGGCAGGAGCTGGTATGTACGGGATTTATTAATCATACAATGCCACTAATTCGGTATAAAATAGGAGATACAGCAAGGCTGGAATTCGAGCAAAAATGCGAATGTGGATCGAAATACCCTGTAATTAGAGAAATCGAAGGCCGAGTTGATGATGTTGTAATCTCAAAAAGTGGCCGAAAGTATAGCCGTTTAAGTCCGATCCTAAAAGGTTTACCTATATTTGAGTCGCAATATATTCAAGAAAGTTTAGAGGCTATCACGATAAAAGTTGTATCTACTGGCGGTTCTAGCAAACAACTCGAACATGAAATTGTAGATAGAGTAAAAGAGTATTTCGCAGAAGAATTTATTTTCAAGATAGAATTCGTTCAAGAGATCCCGAGAGAGAAAGGTGGAAAGTTCAGGTCTGTTATCAATAGATGTAATTTAAATGAAATTGGATGACTAGACTTTAAGAGAATGATGAATTGAAAATCCGTTCCGGGCAGCTTAGTAATATTATAGAACAGTTATAAATGCGCATAAGGTAGTAACAAAGTATGGCTTTAAAATAGTAAGAACGCGGGTTCTAAGTATCCGAGTGCTTGTCTGTTTAAGTGGGGATTCCAAATCTGTTAACTCCTGGCTTTGGCAGGAGCTTAGATTGTACCTGGTGAGTTTCTGTACTCGAAAGCGATCTGGTATGTATCGGTAATGGCCAGCTCATGCTTTACGTTTGGTCTTATCTGAGCGGTTATTAACTGGCACAATCGCTATTTGGTTTTCATGTGTAAGTATATATTTGAAAAGATTTTCTTTAAATAGTTGGGTTCAAATAAAATTAGTGAAATTATTATGGCCGACAAAAAAAAGTAAATTATTTTTAAAGAGATGGTGTAGAGCAATCCCGCGTCGATTGTAGTGTATTTTTCCAGAAAGCTATTTGTGACAGTAAGGGCTATAAGGTATACAAGTGGTCTTTGACTTATTCTAAGGTCGTAAAGTCGCCTTCCAGCATACAGTGCGTATATGTATTGAATTGCAGATCCTAGTGCAAATGCCACTGCAGCACCAGTAAAGCCAAAGTAAGGGATTAATGCAAAATAGAAAATTGTTATTACAATTGCTGTTACTATGTTGTTTTTTGTGATTTCAAATGTACGTCCGGTATGCATGAAACTAAAGTTATTAAAGACAGTAAGGCTTTGAAATATGTTTGCTATTACCAAAAATGGAACTGCTTTATAAGCGGGGTGAAAAAGTGAGTCTGACATTATGGTGATTATGGTGCTACTAAAGATAATTACCCCAGTGCCAGATATGAATAGTAGTGCTGTTATTGATCGAAATGCGAGAGAATATGCAGAATAGGGGTTAACTGTTTTGGCAATTGCATACCGTTCAGTTTGCCAATACTGAGAAAATGGGCTCCAGACTAAAACCAATACAATAGCTCCAAATTTTGTAGCAAGTTCGTACAAACCTACCTCTTCTAGTGATGAAAATATTCTAATGAAATACCGATTTGATGATCCGATGTATAGTCCAATAACGCCTGATACCCATAGTGGCCAGCTAAAAATCAAAAGCTTTTGGGCTATTCCGATACTCAACTTAGAGCCTGTCTTGTAGAGTGTATAGCTGATAAGTGCAATCGATATAATGACAGAAGAAATCAAGCTGCTTAAAGCTAAGCCCATTAGACCCCAGTCAAGAATAACGATAGTTAAGATATTCAGGCTTAACTGTAAGGCTAATTTAGCCATGTTAAAGTTAAGAAATGTCCAGGGTTTTTTAATGATACGAAGATAGGTTAACCCATATTGTTCAAGTGCATGTGTAAGTATAAGGGTAGAAAAAATGACAATATAGATACTGTACTCTTGGTCTCCAAAAACCAATACGGAAAGTGGGTTGGAAAAAAAGACCATCAGTAAAGCAGCAATGCTACTGAAAAAAGTGGTCACAAGTAAAGCTGTAACTACAACCGAATTCCTACGAAGTCGATCATCTTCCTGATGATAGAACTTCGGAATCGCTTGAGACATATGCCCACCTAAAACTATTTCAAATAGGCTTACCATAAAAATCAAAAGGCCGATAACGCCGTAGTCGGCTGGTGTTAGGTAATTGGTATATATTGGCAGCATTATAAAGCCAACTAGCTGCCTTGAAATATTGCCAATGGCGTAAATGGTTGAGTGCTTTACCATTTGTTGAGCTTGGCTCAAAGCGAATACTCCGGTTTGGCTTCCAGGGCTTCAAAAATTCTTACAATACCTTTGGCTTGTGCTGCTTTTGAAAAGTCTTTCTGTACTCGTTTACGTCCATTTTCACCCATTATGGCCAAGAGGTCTTGGCTATTGAGGAGTTTATGTAATGTGTTAGCCGCAGCTACATAATCATTTGTGGTGAATTTCAAGCCAGTATCTTCTGTTATTGCTTCATTTAAACCAGGGAGATCAGATACAACTAAAGGAAGAGCAGTGGAGGCCATTTCTAGAGATGACATAGGAAATGAGTCCCATTCGGTAGAGGCGATCATCCCGACGGAACAGCTCTTAAGTAGGTTTGGTACATCATTACGATAACCGCCAAATGTTATATGTTCGTTTACTGTGGCATCTTGTAAATACTCAACAAACCCCTCCTTCTCACCCGGTCGGTTTCCGAGAATCAAAAATTGCACGTCTTTATAGTTCAGGTCTTGAGTTAAAACCCTAGCTGCTTGCAAGATGACATGGACGCCTTTGCGACGTTCCATGTGGCCGGAAAAGACTACAATTTTTCGATTTCTTGGTATGTCGAAACACTTGTGGGCATAGTCGTGTTTAGTTGAAGCTGGTGAATACTTCTCTGTATCAATGCCGGTTTTTACTATGGAAGTTTTTGAAGCGGGAATACCGCGTCCCTTCACTGCAGTATCACGCATGCCATCGGACTGGAATATATAATGGTCGGGGCCATAGCGCCTGGCTGACACTTCAATTTTTTTAAGGATGAGCTTAATCCCGGAATTGATGGAGCTCATGGGAGCCCCCCAGTAAGAAACAAAGGTCTGAATACCGCCTTTTCTTAGAGCCTGATAAGCTGGATGTGATACGGGTTGGTCAAATCCCAGGAGCCGGGTAATCTTATTGCTCTTAATATAATTTTCGATTGCTTCAAGCTGAGACGAATCGGACCATTGAGTGTCTAGTTGAATAATATTGGAGAGATCACATGGTAATGAGGGTGTCATCCCACCTTCGAGGTTAGCATAGGCATAGTGAATCTGACTCATATCATCGGTAAAGTGTCTCGCAACATCGAGAAACGTGTGCTCATGGCTCGACGCTGCATAGCCAGGGTTGGATTCACAATGAAATAACACCATCATCCCTGTCACGATCAGCTAGCCTCCGTTGCTTCTTTATTGCTGGTTTTACCTTCAGGATGTGTCGTTAGCCCTGCCAACAAGTTATAAGGTTGTTCGCTAGCGGCTTTAGCCTCTTGCTGGATTTTGAGGTGTTGGTGCCTTGAGTCTACGTACTGAGCGAGTAAGATAGGAATTGCATATGTGCTTAGATCTTTGCCATTTTGATGGGTAATGCCATAGGTGCACAGAGCAGCAGTAGTGTTCTTGAAACTACTCATAGCAATAGACTCCAATGGTTTGCTTTGCACACTGGTCAATTGTTAGCTTGAAACGATATTGCCTAGGTTCTTGGTGGGTGCTCTT
Source organism: Saccharospirillum sp. (assembly GCF_040881935.1). Taxonomy (NCBI): domain Bacteria; kingdom Pseudomonadati; phylum Pseudomonadota; class Gammaproteobacteria; order Oceanospirillales; family Saccharospirillaceae; genus Saccharospirillum; species Saccharospirillum sp. The sequence goes on from NZ_JBBECH010000083.1 coordinate 48,169, forward strand.
GTCTTGCAGGCCGAATATTGCTTCGCACAGGGCGTTAGATGTTTGCGCAACGGGAGCGTGGCCAGTGAGCACTCCGTTTTGAGCGAGGCACACGGTATGGGTTGCGAGCAACACTTTACCCAAGCCTAGGGTTTCAAGCGCAACCATTGGCATTCCCTCATGGTCCGAACACAGAACAACGGCGTCACACGCCTGAATAATGGCGGGAATATCAGTCCGGTGGCCGTGAAACTGCATATAGGGCTCTGTGAGTTCTAACGTTGCCGCCTGCTCTTTTAGGGTCTTTTCCAGGGGGCCATCGCCGACGATGTGGAACCGGTATTTTGTTGAACGGTCCAATACCAGGCGGGCGGTTTCTAGGAATAAGTCCACGCGTTTCACGGATACCAGGCGGCCGATAATGGCGATGTGCTGGCAGTCGGCTTGAAACGACAGGTCAGTGCCAGCGTTTGCCTTCTCAGTCAGTTCTGCCAGGTCGACGCCGTTGGGTACGCAGTACAGGTGCTGGGCACCGTAGTGGCCTTTGAGTTTGCCCATCAGTTCCTGGGAGACAACGATGACGCCGTGTTGTAGCCAGCGGCCGCAGGCGTGGTCGAGCCAGCGCTGAGCGCGTGTTTTCAGGCCGCCGTCAAATTCGCTGGCCCCATGCACGGTGCGCACGCACCGAACTCTAAGCGTGGTCAGGTTGGCCAGGCTGCCGAGTATGTTTTCTTTCTGTCGGTGGGTGTGGATAACTGTGGGGCGGAAGGTGTTGATCGTGTGGCGAATGCCTTGCAGCAGTTGCCAGGGTGAGGCACGGGTTTCGTCGAGAACGGTCACGGGGATGTTCAGTGCGCGCAGGCGTGTAGCGAGTTCGCCCTCGTTCATCAGGACGATAGCGATGGTGCAATCTTTGCCGAGTTGCTTAATAAGGGCATAGGCCTGCGCTTCGGCGCCTGCCCAAAGGTCCCCTGAAATAATATGCAGGACCCGGATCATTTCTGTGGGTCGGGAAATCGACATGTACTCAACATCCGTGTTGGTTATACTGTGCGTTAGTATGCATCAGGGAGGGCTTTCTTTAAAGCGCCTTTCCGGGTCTTTATTGTTGAACATTCCCACCCTGGTCCAAGGAGTTGACCATGCTCACTGCCCTGTTCTGGATTTTGGCGTTCTGTGCCGTCTATAGTTACTTTCTCTACCCTCTGGCTCTGATTGCCCTGCGCGCCCTAGCCCGCCCTGAAGTCATTGAACCACCTCGTACCCACGTCGACGAGTCGCCCTTCCTGAGCCTGATTGTTACCGTTTATAACGAGAAACACCGCATCGAACAGAAGATTCAGAACGTTCTTACCCTGGATTACCCGGCCGAGCGGCTAGAGCTCATCGTCGCGTCCGATTGCAGCGACGACGGTACCGATGAACTCGTGCAAAGCTATGCTGAACGGGGCATTCGTTTGGTGCGGGCGCAGGAACGGTTGGGCAAGGAGAACGCGCAGTTGGCCGCGATTAAGGCGGCTAGAGGTGAGGTTTTGGTGTTTTCGGACGTCGCAACAAAGATGGACCCCGAAGCCCTGCAGAATCTGAGTCTGTATTTTGCCGATGCCCAAATCGGAGCGGTTTCCAGTGAAGACCGCTTCATCAGCAAAGACGGCAAAGTGGCTGGTGAAGGTGCCTACGTAAAGTATGAAATGTGGCTGCGTCGTCAGGAGAGTCAGTTGGGTGGCCTGGTAGGCCTCAGTGGTTCGTTTTTTGCCGCCCGGGCCGAAGTGTGCCAGCAATGGGACATCCACTCCCCTAGTGATTTTAACACCGCTTTGAACTGCGCTCGCCTGGGGCTACGCTCGGTCACCGCGCCGGATGTGCTCGGTTATTATGAAGATCTGAAAGACGCCTCACGTGAATACGCCCGTAAGGTGCGGACCGTATTGCGCGGTATGACCGGGCTGGCACGGCACCCGGATGTATTGAATCCCGTTCGGTTTGGGCTGTTTGCGTTCCAGGTGTGCAGCCACAAGCTGATGCGCTGGGGTGTGCCCTGGTTTCTGCTGGCGCTGTTACTGGTCACGCTGGTGCTGGCTAACGATGGTTGGATTTACGCTCTGGCCCTGGTGGCGCAAACTGTATTTTATGGCATCGCCATCTGGGGGCATTGGGGTGGTAAAGGTCGGGACCACAGCGGGGTGCGGCTGGTGTACTTCTTTGTTCAGGTCAACCTGGCGCTGGCCGATTCAGCCGTGCAGTTTTTTAAAGGCAAACGCATGACCACCTGGAAGCCTTCCGCCCGATGAGTTGGGCTGTGTACCCGCCTGCGGGCAATGCGGTTGTGTTGCAGCCGTCTTCCTTTGATGTTGCGGGCCTGTTTCCAGTTCACCAATTGATTTGGTTGCAGTCTGGCACGGCGGCGCTGGCCTTTTGTTTGCGCCAGCATCATCTACGGCATTCGCAGATTAGCCAGCCTGAGGTTCTGATTCCGGCCTACGGCTGCCCGGACCTGGTCGCCGCCGCGGATTATGCGGGTTATATACCCCGGTTGGTGGATCTGGCGGAAGACACCAGTGAATACGATTCCGGAGCCTTTAAAGCGGCCGTAAACGAGAACACCCTGGCGGTGCTGGCGGTTAATTTTCTGGGGATGGCGGCTGATGTTGGTGTTATCCGTTCCATGCTTGCAGAATCTCCGAACGTTTCGATCATTGAAGACAATGCTCAATGGTTTCCACAGCCGGACCGACCGGTCACCACAGAAGCCGACTACATTACGTTTTCATTTGGTCGGGGCAAAGCCATTGGTTTGCTGGGTGGCGGCCTGGTGGCCTGCCGCGAACAGCCTTTGTTGCTGGACGTTAAAGCGCCCAAAATAGATCGGCTGTGGCCGGTTAAAGTTCGGCTCTATAACGCGTTGCTGCACCCGGCGCTGTATGGTGTTGTGTCCCGGATGCCGGGCCTGTCACTGGGGCAGACCCGGTACCATGCGTTGACCGAACTGGCGGGTATGGACCCTCAACCGCAAGCGGTTCTGGCAGCCAATGTCGAACGCTATGGTCAGTTCGATGCCTGGCGGGAAGTTTGCTTTGATGAAGCGTTCACCAATTGGCCACACATTAGCGTGCCTGGTTTTTCTCCGCAGGGAACACCTGCCGCCAACCGGGGGAGGCTGTTGCGCTACCCTCTGTTATTGGCCGACAGTGAACAGCGCGATGCGGTGCTGGCGTCACTTTCCAAAGCAGGGCTGGGCGCCACGGCCATGTACCGGCATGCGTTGCCAGACATTGCCGGCCTGGAAGGTCGGTTCGACCGCACCACCGTTCCCAATGCCAATCGGTTTGCCGACCGGCTGCTGACGTTACCGTTGCACGCTGGCGTTACCCGGGCCGTGATCGAACGCATCACCGCCACCCTGGCCCGGCATCTGGACTGACTTGCCGGGGCCACCTGGTCTGCATCAGGCTGGGGCGCCGTTGCTCTCTTCCGCTTCCCGCAGATGCTGTTCAATATCTGCATTGTCGGGTGCCAGTTGCCGGGCCCGGGTCAGAACGGTGACGGCTTGTTGGTGGTCGCCGTTCAGGTGCAGTAACCAGCCATAGGTATCGAGGATGCCCGGGTTCTCCGGTGCGATACCGACCGCGCGTGCAGCCAGGTCCAGCGCTTCGGTCGGGCTGTCTTCACGCAGCAGCCAGGCCAGGTTGTTCAATGCGGCAATGTGGTTTTCGTCCCGGCTCAGGGTTTCCCGGTAAGCGGTAATGGCATCGTTGTCGGCTTCCTGGCTCAGGTAGTAATTGCCTTTCATGAACCAGGGGGCCGCGGCTTCGGGGTCAACCTGGTGCCATTGTTCGAGTGCCATTAACAGTCGATCCTGTTCCAGTTCGCTCACCAGTGCTACATAAATGGTTGCCAGCTCAGCGCTGGGTGAGCGGTTCCAGTATTCTCGAAGGAAGGCAAGTGCGGCGGTACGCTCGTTGTTGGCCGCCATGAGCCGGGCTTTCTGTGCGACGATGCTATGGTTGTCTGGGCGACTTGCCAGCAAGGCATCCAGACGCGCTTTGGCATCTTCGGTGCGACCCTGGCTGTTGTCGATTTGCGCGGCAAGAAACTGGGTCTGAAGGTCTTGCGGCTGGCGTTGTTCTGCTTGTTCTATCCAGCGCCCGGCGTCAGCCCAGTTGCCCTGGCTGGCCGCTTGTTGCGCCCGGACCCGGAAGTACTGGCCGGTCATGGCCCGCGCCGGTGCATGATCAAACCCCTGATATTGTTCAGCAAGTTCACCTGCCCGAGCGAAATCGCCCTGGGCCAGCAAACGGTTCATCGCAACGCTGTTCAGTTGCAGCGCAACGTCTTGCGGGCTGTTAGCCGCTTGCTCCAGCAGCCAATTAAGGGTGTCGGTGTCCGACGTGGTCTCGGTCCGCCATTGCAGTGCTGCTTCCAGCAGGTCGGGTCGTTCCGGAATTGCCCTATAGCCGCGCATTAGCAGGTCGGTTGCCGCCAGTGTCTGGCCTTGCTGTCGCATCAGTTGAGCGGTGGCCGGGTAGGCATCGGTAAACTCGGGGTGATCTTCCAGTAACGAGGTCATCTGAATCAGGGCGCGGCTGGTATAGCCCTGGCGATAATCAAGCATGCTACTGATCCAGTAAGGCTGGGGCGCCTCGGGGAACGCTTCGGTTAACTCGTTGGCAACACGCTGTGCTTCTTCCATTTCATCTTCCGCCACCAGGGTAGTCACGTAGAACTGAGTGGTTAACCAGTCAGCAGGGTTGATTGCGTAGGCCTTGCGCAAGTGGCCCAGTGCAAGCTGGGGTTGGTCGTGTTCGGTGTAGTACTGCGCCAGCATCAGCATCAGCCGGCTGCGGTTCGGTTCGAGTTCCAGGGCTTTGTTTAGTGTCTGAACGCCCAGTTGGTTTCGCCCTTCACGCAGCAAAAGTGCGCCGTACAGGCCGAGCAGGTCGGCGTCGTCGGGGCGTGCCAGCAAGGCTGTGCTCAGTACGTCGAGCGCTTCCCGGCTACGGCCCAGTTCAACCTGAGCCAGTGCCGCTGCCTGCACGAAGGTGGTGGGGGCGGTTTCCGGGTCGAGGTGCTCGGACAGCAGCAGCTCACCTTCGGCTACCTCACCATTCTGCAGGGTCAGCAAACCCAGCATCATGCCCGCGTTTCTGTTAGCCGGAAACTGATTCAGGATATCCTGAAAGGCGTTTTTGGCGCTGAGCACGTCGCCCCGGCTGGCAGCGGTAATGGCCTCCCGGTATTGCTGCTGGGCGGAATAGGCTTCCGGGTTTGCGTCGCGAATGATGCTGTTGTAAGCCATGGCCTCTGTAGGTCGGCCCAGTTCGGTCAGTACAGACGACAGCAATTCCAGTACCTGAATCCGGGTCTGCAGCATCATGTCGGTGGTGGGCAGATCGATGAGTGCCTGGGTCAGGTGAGCTTCAGCCTGTGTCAGTCGATTGTTCTGGTAATTAACACGGGCCGCCAGGTAGTTGATCTGAGGTAAGGCTTTTCGTTCGTCTGGCAATTGCTCAATAAGGGCGCTGGCCTGATCGTACCGGCCGGTATCGGTCAGGGTGGTGACCAGGGCGAGCGTCACCTCAATGTCGTCCGGGTAGTCGGCATGCAGTTGGGTCAGGCGCTGCACGGCCGCTTGCGTCTGGCCACTCTGATAATCGACAAGCGCTTGCAGTCTGCCTTGTGTGGCCGGGTTGTCGTCGGGCGCTTCCACGCGCGCCAGTGCGGTATTGGCAGAGATAAATTTGCCCTGGCTCAGGTAAGCCTGCGCCAACAAATACCGCGTTTCATCCGTTTCGCGATCGCTGACCGATTCCAGCAAGGTTTGGGTGCTGCTCGGGCTGCCAATGGTAAGCAGCAGCCTGGCGTAACGGTGGGTGTTATCCAGGTCGTTAGGGTTGGCCTGAATGGCGTTGCGTTGCTCGATCATCGCCGCCCGGTACTGTCCCTGTGCTTCATAAGACTGACTGCGCTGCACATGGTTGCTGCTGACTTCGCTCTTAGGGGCGTCGTTGCAACCGGCGATTACCAGCGCAAACGCTACGCTGGTAATGCACATGAGCGGTCGGCGTGTGGCGCTCGTCGTTGTGGCACCGCGGTGCTGGGTAATTCTGATCATGAGTATACCGTCCTTGTTTCGGTGATGAATGGATGCGCCGGTTGTAGAGAACATACCCCTATGTTCACAGCGGATCTTCTTCTGCTTTTTTGTCTGTATTCAGGGTGTATTTTTTGATGAGGTCGTACAGCGTAGGGCGGGTTACGCCCAGCATTTTGGCGGCCATGGAGACATTGTAATCGCTCAGCGCCAGCGCCTGGTCAATGGCCTCAACTTCAGCAGACTGACGGATCTTGCGCAGGTTCAGGTTCAGCACGTCGTCGCCTTCGCTTTTTAGATCCAGGTCTTCGGCCGTCAGTATGTAATTGTCGGCCAGTACCACGGCCCGTTTTACCTTGTTTTCAACTTCCCGAATATTCCCTGGCCACTCGTACGAATCGATTCCGGCGAGCGCGTCGTCTGAAAACCGCATGCTGCGCTGTTTCATGGACCGGCTGTATTTTTGCAGGAAGAACTTGGCCAGCAGGCGGGCATCGGTTCCCCGGTTGCGCAAGGGGGGAATGTCCACCACGATCTCGCAAATTCGGTAGTACAGGTCCTCACGGAATTTACCCACGGTGACCATGGATTTCAGATCTTTATTGGTTGCACAAATGACTCGCGCGTCGATGCTGATGGCTTTGCGTCCACCTACCCGTTCGATAATCCGCTCTTGCAGAAACCGCAGTAGCTTAGCCTGCAATGGCAGTGGCATGTCACCAATTTCATCGAGAAAGAGTGTGCCACTATTAGCTTGTTCGATACGGCCTTCTGTGGTTTTACCCGCACCGGTGAACGCGCCTTTTTCAAAACCAAAAAGTTCACTTTCGATCAGGTTTTCGGGTACGGCGGCGCAGTTGATCGCGATAAAGGGTCGGTCTTTTCGGTCGCTCAGGGCGTGTATGGCTCTGGCCAGAACTTCTTTGCCGGTACCGCTTTCACCCAGCAAGGTTGAAGTAACAGGAGACTGGGCGATTTTTTCTGCCATACGGCAGACGCGCTTCATGGTTGCGTCGGCCGTCACCAGGCCAGCGATCGGTTCGAAAAAAATTTGCTGCGAGCGGTTTTCATGCTCCAGTCGGGCGATGCGAAAGGCCTGGTCGACCACGATGCTCAGCCGTTCCGGGTCGACCGGTTTAAAATAGAAATCGAAGGCGCCGGCGGCGATGGAGTCCAGCGCATTTTTGTGATCGTTCTTGCCCGTCATTACGATTATTTTGCTATCGGGTGCAATGGCAAGAATGTCGCGAATGCAGGCAAACCCCTCGCTGACGCCACCGTCGTCGGGTGGCAGTCCCAAATCCTGAATGACAATGCTGGGACTGTACATGCGCACGGCATTCAGCGCCTCGGTACGGACCCGGGCGGTAATCAGGGTCGACTCGAAGTCGTCAAAATGCCATTTTAACTGGCTCTGTAGTCCCTCGTCGTCTTCTACGATCAGTATGATTCTATCGAGCGCTTCCATGGGCTCTCCTCGTGGGTTACTGGCCATTGGTACTGAACACAATGGCGAACTCGGTACCTTGAAACGGCTCACTGTTCACCCGCACGTAGGCACCTATATGTTCGAGATACGTCTTGGTCAGGTAGGCACCAATGCCAACGCCGGTGTCTGTTTTGGTGGTGCTGAATGGCTTGAACAGGTGATCCTGAATAAACTCCAGCGGCATGCCGGTGCCTGTATCTTTAATGCTCAGCATGGGTGCGCCGGTGGGCGACATTCCGGTAGACAGCGTAATACGACCTCCGGGTAGCGTGGCATCCTGTGCATTGCGAATCAGATTTTTAATGGCCAGCATGAACTTTTGCCGGTCAGCGTCTATGGAAAAGTCATCCTGCGTTAGCAATTCGGGTTTCGGGTCGCGATCACTGCATTCAGTGACCAGTTCGCGCAGCAATTCCAGCACCTGCAACTGGCGCCGGTCTTCGATTCCGGCGGGGTTGAATTTTGACATCAGCCCCTGCATGCGGCGCACAGAACTGGCGACGGTTTTGATCATGTCGTCGATAAACGCCGGGTTGGCTTTGTGGCGTTCGGCGTTGCGGTGCAGTAGATCCAGCTGGGCCACAACGTTATTCACATCGTGCATGATAAACGCCGATAGCCGGTGGTAGGTTTCCATCTGCTGCCCTTCGCTGATCAGTTTTTCCTGTTCGTGCAAACGAATGTGGCTGGCGATCTGAGTACAAACGTTGGTCAGCAGGTCGAGGTCTTCAAAGGTAATATTGGGGGCGGCAATGGGCTGTTCCAGTATGACGAAGCCGGTCATTTTCATCTGGTTGATCAGCGGTGCCATGATCCAGATGCGTGTGTCCTCTCGCACCCAGTCTGGCAGGTTGTCGTTGTACATGGCCAGGCTGGGGTTGTCGGTATGAGGGACGAATATCCAGACATGTTTAACCATAACCCGAACAAACCGATCTCCCAGTGATACTTCCCGCGGAAGTGACTCCTGGTTCATGGTTGAGGCTTTAAACGACAATGAAGGGCCGCTGTTGATCCACAACGCGCCAGCATTGGATTTAACCGCAGCGCAGATAACCGACAGCAACTGCTGATGGTAATGGCGGTGCGACGGGTCGAGGTCCGATAGCCGGCGGATCAGTGTCAGCCACTCCAGCCGGTAATCGTATTTCTGGTTAAAAAAGTGTTTGCTGGCCATCACCTCGAAGCGTTGTCTTAACTCTTTGGATACAAACAACGCGGTAGCCAGGAAAAGTACAATCAATGAAAACAGAGTGTACAGATAGCCAGTCCAAAAGCCGCCCAGTAATTTAACGTAAGATCCACCTATGGCCGCGAGCGCTACAAACCCCAGAGTGAACAGAACGGACGCAGAATAGAAGAAAACCGGGCGGGATAATTGCAGTTGAGGACGGTGGTTCTGGTAGTCCCGAAACAGCAGGGTGCCGAGCAGCAGGACCACCGCCAAAAGCCAGGCAGAGGCGGTGCGCATTTGCCAGGCAAGCGTGGCAATGGAACCGGAGAACAGCTGCTGTGCATACACCAGCACGTCGGCCACGAGAGACAGCGACAGGCATATAGCCAGGAGTTTGATCAATCGGTGCGGGCGAACGTTGCGCACCGTTTGTTCGGTCATAATCAATATTGAAACGGCCATGGCAATATACAGCGACGCCGCCAGGCGGGTGATATTGCCGAGCTGCCAGATCACCAGCAAGGTTGCAACGACCAGGGCAATGAACAGCAGGGCGAGACCCTGCGTGGCCCGGGGCCATTGCGACCAGGTGGCATGCCCTTGCAGCAGCCAGCCCATGGCGGCGAACCAACCGGTAAAACGCAGCACTTCGGCCGTTAATAGCCAGGTCGTTAGGTTGGTGGTGAGCGAATAACTGCCCAACAGGGCGATCAGCCAGATCAGTTGGGCGGCGATGCCGAGTGTCAGTGACCACTGCCAGCGTTGGGTGCGAGACCGATAGGCCATGGCCAGCAGCAAACAGGCCGTTATAAGAGTGGCCGTGCTGATAACTGTATAGGTGACCGAGAGATAATTCATAGGCCGTTAGTGCATTCCCTGAGCGGTTCTTTGCAGAACACTGTTCATCCTTGGTTGAGACAACAGTATAGCGCTAAGTCAAGACAGGGTGAGGAAGGTAGACGAGAAACTTTACAATTTCGGATAGGTAGTTGAGAGTGAAGGCGCGATTAGCGGGCGCGAACCCAGTTGCTATTTCGCTGGGTTGATTACTGCCATTCATGCTTCCAGTGGAGGGCCGACGTATGCATCTGAATTCGTACGATAATACAAAAGCCAGAGCCCGCAAGTGGACTGCGTTTTAATTCGATCGACAAATGGAAAGTTTGTTAAGAAATCCGACAGTTCGGTGAGGCTGCTATTACTCGCAGTGTGATTTGCCAGTGGATGTTGGTCGATCAGGAAGCTGAATGCTTAAGAGCGAAGTGGAAAGAGGGGAGGTGGACTGAGAGAGAAGGGGTGACCAGATCCCTGGTCTTTGCTACGGGACGAATCCCGTCGGTTCAATAGTGTAGGTTAACTGCCCTGAGCGACAACGAACTCACTGTAAATACCGTTGGCATCAAAAACGGCGACTTCAAATACCAGATTATTGATGTTTGCCAGGTTGTCGAACGAATATTGTTCAACGGCGGCGTTGTTGATGACGACGTTGGTGTAGTTATCTGAATTCGTACCACGGTAACGAATTTCATAGCCGCCGACATCGTTGAAGTCCATGGGCTCGCCATTGAGGCGCTCAACCGGGGCTGACCAGTACAGCGTCAGCGAACCATTGCCATTGGAAGCATCGGCCGATCCAAACTCAGTCGATTCAATCTGGCAGCCATACAGCGCCAGCAATGTGGTGCACATTATCAGTAGTCGTGCCGTCATATAGTTTAGCCTTCAGACCAAGTCTGTTTATAAGTGGATGTGCGACATCATACGGAGAGGCGGCGATCCAGCCTGTGACGGAGTTCATAAGCTGCAAAACACTGACAAAAATGCCGTCATCGGTAACAAAAGTGACTGTTTTTCGGTGTTTTTCCGTGTGAAATTTGACGCGTTCGAGGTAGATTGCGGAACCAGTTCTCAAATATTCCGGAACTAATACCACTCAGCAAAATACTGACGGTGATTCCTGACCGTTGAGGTCGTTTTCAGCATCAGCCGAGAGCACTGCCGGGTCATTTAAAAGGGTTTTCTGGCAGGTAGCCGATGCAGTCTGATTTTGCCTGTCAGGAAAATTCTGACAATTGCTCACTTGCGACCTGAAGACTTGACGCTAGAATGCAGCGAATAGTTAATGTCCGGATATTAGGAGAAAGAAATGGATGTCAGTGTTGTCATTTTAGCGGCGGGTCAAGGATCAAGGATGAAGTCCCGCCTGCCCAAAGTGTTACACAGCGTTGCAGGCGTGCCGATGGCGCGTCACGTTTATCGAACGGCATGTCAATTCAGTAATGACATTCACCTGGTAGTGGGCCACGGCGCCGAACTGGTCAAACAGGCTTTCGGCGACACCTCTGCCCGGTTCTGGTTGCAGGCGGAACAGCTTGGCACCGGGCATGCCGTTGCTCAGGCTCTGCCGGGTGTTCCGGAATCCGGTGCGGTGCTGGTGCTGTATGGCGACGTACCTCTGACCCGGGCAGAAACCCTGCAGACGCTTATAGAACAAGTGACCGAGCAAACCATGGGGCTGTTGACGGTGCAGCTGGATGACCCGGCGGGCTACGGTCGCATCGTGCGTGATGATCACGGGCAGGTGGTTTCCATCGTCGAACACAAAGACGCTACCCCGGAGCAGCAGGCCGTTACCGAAGTCAACAGTGGCATTATGGCCCTGCCCGCCTGGATGCTGCATGCCTGGCTGCCGCGACTCCATAATGACAACGCTCAGGGTGAATACTACCTGACTGATTTAATTGGTATGGCGGTCAGCGAAGGCATTACCGTTCAGGCAGTTCAGCCTTTGGATGTGGAAGAAACCCTGGGCGTAAATAACCGACAGCAACTGGCCGTGTTGGAGCGCTGGTATCAGCACCGGGCCGCCAATGCCCTGATGGCTGAAGGCGCAACATTGATGGACCCGGCACGCATAGACATTCGCGGCAATGTTAAAGTCGGGCCCGACTGTCTGATTGACGTTAACGTGGTGTTTGAAGGCGAGGTCAAGCTGGGTGCCGGGGTTCGTATCGGGCCAAACTGTGTCATTCGCAATGCCCGGCTCGGTGACGATGCCGTGGTGGAGGCCAACACTGTGATCGATGGTGCCAACCTGGGCGCCGGAGCGACGGTTGGCCCCTTTGCCCGTCTGCGTCCGGGAACTGAACTGGCAGAAAGGGCAAAGGTGGGCAACTTTGTAGAAACCAAGAAAGCCCTTATTGGCGCTGGCAGCAAAGTAAACCACCTCAGTTACATTGGCGACGCCGTTATTGGTGAAGGTGCCAACATCGGTGCTGGCACCATTACCTGCAATTACGATGGGGTGAACAAATATGTCACCGAAATTGGCTCCGGTGCCTTTGTTGGTTCCAACAGCACATTAGTCGCGCCAGTCACCATTGAGGCCGGTGCCTTTGTAGGGGCCGGATCGGTTTTGACCAAAACCGCGCCGGCCGAAAAATTGACCGTCGGCCGGGCACGTCAGGTGACGGTACCTGGCTGGACGCGTCCGGCCAAGCAGTAAACACGACCGGCGAGCCTGGGTGTTGGCCGTTAGTAGAGACAAGCATTACCGCAACCCGGGCTGCACTTAACGCCGCAAAACCGGGCAAACACAATCGATTTACAGCTGCCCGGACACCGTTGGCAGCGAATTACAAGGAGCAAAACTATGTGTGGCATTGTAGGCGCAGTAGCACAACGGGATGTGGCAGAGATTCTGGTAGAAGGGTTGCGTCGTCTTGAATACCGGGGCTACGACTCGGCAGGCGTGGCGATCATTGATGACGAGCAAATGCATCGGGTGCGTCGTGTTGGCAAAGTCAGTGAGCTCGCCACCGCTCTACAGGAAACCCCGTTGAAAGGCGGTACCGGCATTGCTCATACCCGTTGGGCCACTCACGGCCAACCGAACGAGCGTAATGCTCACCCTCATGTATCGGGTGATAACGTGGCAGTGGTGCACAACGGTATTATCGAGAACCACAGTCGCTTGCGTCAGGAGCTGGAACAGGATGGGTTTGAATTCTTATCGGAAACCGACACCGAAGTTATCGCGCACTTGATTGAAAAAGAACTGCGCACTGCAAAATCCCTGTTGCAAGCGGTGCAGCGTGCGCGCAAGCAACTGGTCGGCGCTTATGGCACTGTGGTGATGGACCGGCGTGACCCGTCACGACTGGTTGTCGCGCGTTCCGGTTCGCCGCTGGTAATCGGTTTGGGCATTGGTGAAAACTTCATTGCTTCCGATCAGTTGGCGTTGTTGCCCGTTACACAGCAATTTATATTTCTGGAAGAGGGCGATGTGGCCGAGATCAGTCGTCGCAGCGTACACATTGTGGATGTAGACGATCAGGTGGTCGAACGCGTCAGCCAAACCAGCGACATCAAACACGATGCCGGCGACAAAGGCCCGTTCAAGCATTTCATGCTGAAAGAGATTCACGAACAACCGAATGCCATCAACAATACTCTGGAAGGTCGAATTACTGAAACCGATGTGGTTACCGAGGCTTTTGGTGCGGGCTCCAATGATATTCTGGCGGGCGTTGAGAACGTGCAGATCGTTGCCTGCGGTACGTCCTATCACGCGGGCCTGGTGGCGCGTTACTGGTTTGAAGAAGTCGCCGGTGTGCCGTGCCAGGTAGAGATTGCTTCCGAGTTTCGTTATCGCAAATCCGTTGTCGCGAAAAACGCCTTGTTTGTCACTATTTCCCAGTCGGGCGAAACCGCCGACACCCTGGCGGCCTTGCGGTTGGCGAAAGACTTGGGTTACACCTCAACGCTGGCCATTTGCAACGTTCCTGGTTCATCGCTGGTGCGTGAATCGGATCTGGCTTACATGATGCGGGCCGGTGCTGAAATTGGCGTAGCCTCCACCAAAGCCTTTACTGTTCAGTTAATCGGGCTGATGTTGCTGGTGCTGAGCGTTGCCAAGCACCGGGGTGTAGACCGGGCCGTGATTGGTCGAATAGTACAGGGCTTGCGCGGTTTGCCAGCACAGATGAAGCAGGCGCTGACGTTGGCGGAGACCATCGAAGATCTGGCGGAAGATTTTGCCGACAAACACCATGCGCTGTTTCTGGGTCGCAGCACTCAATACCCGATCGCAATGGAAGGTGCGCTGAAGCTGAAGGAAATCAGTTATATCCACGCCGAGGCCTACGCTGCCGGGGAGCTGAAACACGGCCCACTGGCGTTGATTGACAGCGATATGCCGGTGATTGTGGTGGCGCCTAATAACGACCTACTGGAAAAACTGCACAGCAACATGGAAGAAGTGCGCGCACGGGGTGGTCAGCTTTATGTGTTTGCCGATAAAGGGGCACATTTTACGGCCGGTAATGGCCTTAAGCTGATCGAACTGGAACCGATCGATGATATTCTCGCCCCGGTGTTGTACACCGTGCCTTTGCAGTTGCTGAGCTACTACGTTGCTATCATCAAGGGTACAGATGTCGATCAGCCTCGCAATTTGGCCAAGTCTGTTACGGTTGAATAACCAGTTGTCGATCTCGGTTTGGGTATGTTGAAGTTAAGGCGTGGTGCGCAATCGACGCCGGCTGAATACGAGCCCAGCGAGACCGAGGCCAACCAGGGCTATTGAGCCTGGCTCGGATACCTCTACTGAGAACTGGATAACATGGCTAATCACCCAATCATCGAGTTTCCCGTTACTGTTTTTATCGAACAGGGGCTCGAGGTCAGCCAGTTGAAAAACTCCCCATTCAAGGCTGGCGGCGTTCGACATCAGCGCCCAGGCTTTGGCGTTCTTGATGAGGTAATAGCCGGGTTCTTCGCTCAGGGAGAACGCGAAGACGTTGCTGCCATCGGTGTTATGCAGACTGACGTCTTCGTCTTTTACCGAATACTGCAGTCCCGGTGTACCACCCAACACTGAATTGACCCAGGTGGTTTCTGTTGTCGGGTTGGAATTGGCCAGTGTACTGGTTATAGAAAGCACACCGTCGAGTCCGCCAACATCCGTTCCGTTAAGGCTACCGGAGTCGGTAATTACATAGGCAAGGCTGGTGCTTGATAGTGCTGCAAGCATCATGCATGCCGCCAGGGGCTTAAGTAGGGGTTTAACGCAACTGATAGGGTTCACATACTGCTTTGGCGAATTCATATACTACCGTCCTGTGGTGGTATGATGGGCAATAGTCTACTTAGCAAAGCCTATGCCATTAGGCTATGAACTCCGGGGAGCGAGACCTGAATCACAGATGTCAATCCTAAGTGTTAAATAAACCGACAGTGCTGGGCGAGCGACTAGCGGCAAAGCTGCGCAATCAGGCCGCGGGGGATTGATGGTCGTCCGCGTTGATTCAGGGCGATTGCTATGATCCTGGCGTTCAGGCAGGTTGCCTTGTCTGAATGGCGAATCACGGTTTGTTCGAACACAAACCGAACCCGGTCCATCATGCTTACGTTCAGGCCAATGGAGAACTCATCCTGACTAGTCAGTGAGCGCTTGTAATCCAGCTCGGCACGAACGACCACGAGGTTGATCCCATCGCGCGCCAGTGCGGCGAAATCCACCCCCCGGTCGAGTAAGAACTCGTG